>NZ_JASCPM010000100.1:0-2546 GCF_029960215.1 Pseudomonas sp. PS01301
TGGCACGCTCGATCAGGTTGCGGGCGAACAGGGTGTTCATGCGTATCGGCTGGCGATCAGCATTGTTCTGGTCATTACTGGCGATGGTGGAGCCGGTGAAGTCGATGTACTCGGCAGTGCCCAGGGTTGCGTTGGTGTAGTACGAGATTTTCGGGGCGATCAAGTGGGCGTCGTCGCCGATGAATTCAAGCTCGATCTCTGTGGCTTTGATGGCATGGCCTATGCCGGTGCTGCTGGTGCCATTGGTCTCCATGACATACACGCCATGGATGATCGTGAATTTTTTCTCGTGGTCTGGCCAGGTAACGTTCCAATCAGGGCGAAGGGTTTCAGGGCTTATTTTGATAGTGGCCGATTGCGAGTCCTGGTTGGGCAATAAAGTGTCTTGAGCCGAACCCACCGTAAGATTGACCTTGAGCCGGTTGCTCTCAGGCGTGGGATTACTCATTGAGCTTGGCCGGGCGAGGAACTGCAGAAACTTCAGGTCTCCGGAACTGTATACGGGGTAGCTTGAGGGGGATCCGGCGCCCGACACGCTGTAAGTTTCCATTGAGAGAAGATCACTTGGGCGGGCCTGGACTCGACGCAACAGGTCTCTGTTTACCCTTTTACCAGCGAGGTCTGTATGGTGACCGTTGGGACTAAAAGTTACGCGTTGATCGTTCTGGTCTGCTATCAGAACATGCCTTCCTCCTGGCAACTGGAGCCATACAAAACCCCGATAGGGGCTCGAAAACGCCCCGGCCGTGCATGTCAGTCGGGAGTTGGGCAGCAGAGTCGCCATATCCGCGCCATCGTCTTCAGGCAGATAAAATTCAAATTCGTACCTTTCGGTGCCAGTAGTCGAGGTGATCTTGATGCCGCTTTCTTTTGCAAAACGCGTGTTGACTCGCGTCGTAAACTTGATTTCGCGCCTGGCTTCATCCCACTGGATGTCGTCGCCATCGACGGTGTGCAGGATCCGTGGCTGCCAGCCTGCATAGTTCCAGCCTTGCAGGCCACTGGTTCCCGAATGGGGGGAGGTGGTTTGGCTAGAAGGCTTGATTCGGATCGAGACTCCCGTCACAGGGAATTGGAAGCGTCCGGCATTGGTATCGGCGGCAGCGAACAGGATGCCGACGCGCATGACCAGATTACGATTCAGTCTTTTGTCCTCTTCCTCGTTTTCTTCCTCAGTGCCATCAACCAGACCGTGTTCCGGGAACAGATCGAAGCTGTTGAAATTCTTGTCGATCTTCAGGGTTTTCAGCAGGCGGTACTTGTCCAAGCGGCCATCGGTAGTACTTGAACCCTTGACGTAACCGGCATACATGGCCAGGAACAACGCTTCGGGATTGGTCGAGACATCAACGACGGCAATGGTGTCGAGGTCGATCTTGTGAGTGCCGTATTCGGGGTCATCCTTTTCTTCCGTCTTCCACTGGTAGGTAATGGCGGCGGGATCCACTTCGGTTTCCATGTAGCACTGCGGCGCACTCCAGCTGTCGTCGTACTTCTTGTACGTCAGGTTCAAGCGCAGCTTCGATGTCGCTTTGGGCTTGGCCAGCTCACGGAATTCATAAGTGCCGTTTTTCGGCGGTACAGCTTCCAGATCACCGCTGCCTGCCGGGTCGACGCTGTCGATCAATTCGACCCAGGTCACGAACAGCCGATTGTTGAAGTACACCGGACGGATGGTTTTCTCGATCGCCGCTTCCGAGATCGGCAGGTTGGCCCGTTTCCAGTCCGACCAGGCGCCGGGCTGCGGGTTGTCCTGCTTGGGGCCCGCGGTGCCGGACAGGTAGCTGCGCTCGGACATGTTTACCGAACGCCAGTAATAGGCACCCTCGGCGCGGGACTTGCCGATGAAGTAGTAGTTGGACTCCTTGAAGTCCGTGCCGGCGATGTAGCCGTTGATGATGGTCAGGTTGGCCACTTCCTCGAAGCTGGCCAGGTAGGCCTGGACCGCTTCCTGGGTGGTGTCGACGCTGATGCGGTTCTGGTTGATGTCGTTTTC
Organism: Pseudomonas sp. PS01301; assembly: GCF_029960215.1. NCBI lineage: Bacteria > Pseudomonadati > Pseudomonadota > Gammaproteobacteria > Pseudomonadales > Pseudomonadaceae > Pseudomonas > Pseudomonas sp. PS01301. The sequence goes on from NZ_JASCPM010000100.1 coordinate 1,997, forward strand.
CAGCTGTTGGAAATACGCCGACTTCTTCATGCGCAACGACGGGTCGATGTACAGCGACGGGTACCAAGCCAGTTGCTGGTTGGCAGCCCACAGCGGGTATTGGTTGCGCTGGTCGCGCCACTCGGTGAGTAGCGCTTCGCTGAAGCGTACATCGTCATAACCTGGCTCCATGCCCAGCAGGGCGCCGTTGATGTACTGCTGCAGGCTGGCGATGGCGCTGGCCACCGGGCTGGTTTCTACCGCCTGGGTGACCTGGGTATCGAGCAGCAGGTACTCGTACAGGTCGTTTTCGGTGCGCAGTTTATCGGTGAGCCCGAGTTCCTGCAGGGTGGTGTCGTTGAGCACCAATTCGCCCAGGTAATAGGCGACGAGGGCGTCGCGAAAGCTTTCGTTGAGGGTTGCTGCAATGGTCATGGAATGGATTCCTGGGTGGTGGTTCAAGGGTTTTTTGGGTGCCAGTGAGAGCCTCTTCGCGGGCAGAGAGCTCGCCGCCCGCCCCCGCTCCCACAAGGATTTTGTGAACACTTTGAATCCTTGTGGGAGCGGGGCG
>NZ_JASCPM010000101.1:0-2529 GCF_029960215.1 Pseudomonas sp. PS01301
CGGTGCACTACCGCAAGGCCGTGTACAACCACTTCATCAAGAACCTGATCGACCGCGGCGACAGCGCCTACCGCCAGTTGACCCCGGACGCCTTGAACGAAGCCAAGCTGTGGTACGTCCGCGTGCTAGACCTGCTGGGCCCACGCCCGGACAAGCGCCTGGTCAGCGGCTGGGAGCCGATCACCCTGAACGGCTTGGCCAATTCGGTCAACGGCAGGCTGCGCGCCTTCGAGCAGCGTTTGAATGAACAGGCACGCCTGACCGCCGAGAGCGAAGCGGCCAACGAGGGCCAATCGCTGATCATGTTCGCGCAACCGCGCCTGCAGCTGATGCCCTTCACCGCCGACCCGACCGTGCCGGAGCTGGACAGCCCGTACTTCCGTATCGCCTTGAACCGCGAGCTGGTGCAGAACTGGGACACCACCGAAGCACGCCTGCGCAACCTGCGCCACAACCGCACCCTGGACGGCAAGCCGCTGCAACTGCCGCTGTTCGCAGCGCCGCTGGATCCGCGGGCGCTGATGTCGGCCTACGGCAGCGGCGCTGCAGGTGGCGGTGCCGGCCGACTGCTGGGCCAGGAAATCCCGCACTACCGCTTCAATATCATGCACAACCGCGCCAGCGCTGCGGTGGAAAACCTGATCCAGTTCGGCAGCACCCTGCTGTCACTGCTCGAACGCAAGGAAGGCGCGCAACTGCAGGAAATGCAGCAACAGCAAGCCTGGGACATGGCCAAGCAGGCTGTGGTCCTGCAACAGCTGGTGCAGCAGGTGGAAACCGAGGGCCGCAAGGCGCTACTGGCCAGCCGCGCCATCGCCGAAAGCCGTCTGGCCTACTACGGCAAACTGGCCGATGAAGTGGTCAATGCCGGTGAAGTCGCCGCCGGTGTCCTGCACCTGCAGGGACGGGTGATGGAAGGTATCGCCTCGATATCCCAAGGCATCGGCGAAGCGCTGAAGCTGCCGCCGAACGAAGTCAGCGCGGTAGGCGGCGTCATCGCCGGCGGCGCTGGTGGCGCCATTGTAGGGGCCGGCTCTGGCGGCTGGCGGTTGGAAGGTGCGACCGGTATTGCCACTGCCGGCGCGCAACGGGTCGCCACCTCGTGTCGCGGCGCTGCCGAGGCACTGGACCGCGCCGAGCAGTACCGTCGCCGTCACCAGGAATGGATGCAGGCCGAAGAGCAAGCCCAGCGCGAAATCGAACAGATCGATGCGCAACTGGCCGTGCACGACGAGCAAGCCAAGGTCACCGCCGAGCAACTGCGGCAGACCGAAGTGCTGGTGGAGCAAGCCGCTACCACCTACCAGTTCCTGAGCAAGCGCTTCACCAATGCTCAGCTGTACCAGTGGCTCAATGGCCAGTTCGCCACCTTCTACTACCAGGCCTACGACACCGCCCTGTCGCTGTGCCTGGCTGCCGAAGCGTGCTGGCAGTACGAGATTGCCGACTTCAAGACCCGCTTCGTTCAGCCCGGTGCTTGGAAGGACAGCTACCGCGGCCTGACTGCCGGCGAGTCGCTCAAGCTCAACCTGATGAAGATGGAAGCGGCCTACCTGCAACGCAACGATCGCAAGCTGGAGATCACTAAAACGGTATCGGTGCGTCGGCTGCTGGAGACTGCAGAAAAACCATGGGCCACCGTGGTGCAGGACCTGAGCAAGGACGGAGGGCTGAAAATCGAACTGAGCAAAGCGCTATTCGAGCGTGATTACCCTGACCAGTACCTGCGCCGCATCAAGCGTGTCAGTGTGACCCTGCCCGCTGTGCTGGGCCCGTACCAGAACGTCGCGGCCATGCTGACGCAGACGTACAGCCAGGTTCAAATGAGTGCCGACCCCGACGCCACCCCTTGGGAAAACATGCGCGCCAGCCAACAGATCGCGTTGTCCAGCGGCATGGATGACGACGGGATGTTCACCCTTAACTTCGACGACGAACGCTACCTGCCCTTCGAAGGCACCGGTGCGGTGTCGAACTGGAACCTCAAGTTCACTCGTTCGACGCCCGAGCTGTTGGCATCGCTGAACGATGTGATCCTGAAAATCAGCTACACCGCCGTTTCGGCGTAACCGCAGCAACCTGCTCGCACGTTCAACGTGCGAGCAGGTTGCCCCTGCCCCTCAAGCCGGGCGGCCGCAACGGTCGCACCGGCATCTGTGCTTCTACTTACCCGCTCCTTGCGGCGTAATCTGGGGTACTACAAGTTTGCAATCCGCCACGCCTCCCTCTCTCTATGGAGGTCTGAGCGGCGTGGAGCCCTGTGCGCCTGGGCTTGGCAGGCCCCGGGAAACCCTTCCTTACACTGCCTCGGCCAGTCTGCCTACCTATCAGTTCTACGGATACCTCAAACCACCCGTTGCGGAAGAACATCAGGTTCGTTTTTCATTCCAAGAGCACCTGATCATGAACACGCCTGAACTGCCCGATCCCATCTTCGACAACGACGAAGACCTGACCCCTGAAATCGAACTGCCGGCTGAGCAGGAGCCGGTCTACAACCCACTGTTCGAAAACCTCGTACCCCAGCAG
>NZ_JASCPM010000102.1:0-2402 GCF_029960215.1 Pseudomonas sp. PS01301
CACTCGCCATTGCTGCCCACCGTGACAGCGCCTTTGGAGGTCTGACCGTCGAAAAGCTCCACACTCTGCCCGGCCATGGCTGCCCCGGTAACCGTGACCACCGTGTCAGTGGTCGACGATCCTTGGCTCAGCTCTTTGCCGGAGTCCCGCACACTGGTGATTGCTGGGTGGATTTCAGCGGCGGGTGGGGTAACGGCCTGCTCGCTGATATTGAAGCTGTAGGGGGAGTCAGCATTCAGGTTGACCTGAGTCAATGGAATGACGTGGCCCGTTACATCGAAGTAGTCACGTTGTATGAGTTGTGCCCCTGCCAGGCCTACTTCACGGGTCTGCTGGGAAAGATAGAACACGGCCTCCAGAGGCAGCGCAGTTGTCGTGCCGGTTGGCCAGGTTTCGAGCATGACCTCGTTGTGATAAGGCCGTTCTTCGCTGGCTACCAGAAAATGATCCCGTACCGCCAGGCTCAAGGCAAAGGCGGCAGGGTCGGCACCGAACGAACATTGATGTCTATTACGCGACGAATATGATCCGCTCCCCCCCGCAGCGTTGTAATGGGTTTTCCAACGTTCAATAGTGTCGACCGGAGGAATTTGGGTGGCACAAGGGCCACTATCTGTGGGGTGTGAGACGTGCGGACCGCATCCTTTTAGCGTCCCTCTGTTAGACGTTCCGGCATCACTTGGGTATGAGCACAGCAACCTTACATCACGCTGGCCATCATGAGCACTGGCAGTATTGTTCTTAAATATCAATCCCTGCGTTTCTCCTGCGATGAACCTGGCAATGCCAAGGTCTCGCCGTAAGTAGGAAAAAGATATGCCCCCGATCCTGTTCGCTGTAGGGCTGGGGTCCCATGAGTGATAGCGGGTTGTCGCGCTCGTCGCGCGCATGAAGACACCGTTGCAGAAATACGCCGCCTTGCCGTTGCAGTCGTTGCGGGTGTCGGTATAGCGCCTGTTCAATGCTTCGGCAACCAGCCGACCCTGCTCGATAGTCTCGGAAACAATGGACACACTGATATTTCCAGAGCGTACCGTAGTGCCCACTCCGCCCACCTTATAGGTGTAGTAAAGCGTTACCGTGGTGTCCTGACTTTCCTGCAGCCACGCCTTGGGCAATTCAAAATCAAGGGGCGCAGGCCCTGCGGCTGTCTGAATGATCGTCGAGTGACTACGGGTACCGACCCAGTACACTTTCACCGTGTCCTGGTTGTTCATCCCAGGGTAACTGACGCGAGCGGTGGCTGTTGCATCCACGGCACTGAGGTTGAGCGTGTTATCGACCACCCCATCCACGGAAAACACAGAATCGCTGTCGACCACCTGCACCGGCAGCGGTGCAGAACGCAGGGATTCGCCCACACCGTTGATCTTGTAGGTGTAATACAGATCGACCGTCCGTCCCACGTTTGCCCGCAGCCAGGCTACCGGGAGTTCAAACACCAGCGGGTTGGAACCAGTAGCGGTTTGAACCGCTGTACTTTGAGACGTGACGCCTGGCCAATACACCTTGAGCGTATCGCCTGGAGCCATGTCGGGTGAACGCACCCGCACGTGGGCAACGCTTGTGACCGTATCGACATGAACTTTACCGTTATAGATTTCCTCGACGCTGAAAAGTGGGTAAGCGCGATTCGTCGAATCTACGTGCGTTGTGCTGCTGGCCCCAGCCACAGGCTGTTCGAGTTTATTGAAACCATCCGTACAGCCAACCAGGCTCAACAATACACACAGCAGCACTCGACAACTCAGATGCTTACTCATGATGCATTCCTTTCATACACTTCCAGCGAAGAGTGGCGCAGCAATTTGCACCGCTCCGGTAGTTGACAAAGCACTACCGGGCGGTTCATTCAACAGAGCAAGGGCCTGGCGAGCCTCTACGAGGCTGTTGTCAAAGTTGCAGGCGCAGCAACCGCGAAAACAGTTTCAACTCACCTGTTCTGCGTAAGACGCTGTAGTTGATGAGCACGACGTTGCCCGCGTTTTCCGTCAGCCATTGCGCCGGGATAGGAAAGCGTGCGATCACCCCAGTTTGCACTGGCTGCTCGGCTGTCTCATGGGTGGTCACTCCAGTCCACCGTACTGTCACCCGATGCCCATCAAGTTGTGCAGGATAGAGCACCGTGACTTCATTGCTCGCGGAATTGAATCGGGGTGCTGGTAGCGCGATGTCTTGTCCCGTGACATACAGCCGGCGGACATTGGACGACAGACGCAGACCATTGCCATAGACCGTGTAGTTGATGTCGGCGTAGGATCCAATCACATCGATCACTTCAAGGCGCGGAATCTGGAAGTCCAACGTGCGGGGGACAGTCGTTTCCACAATGTCGGAATGGTAGACAAGCCCCTCATGGACCCATCTGACCATAACCGTATAGGTGGCTTGCGGATCCGCCT
>NZ_JASCPM010000103.1:0-2280 GCF_029960215.1 Pseudomonas sp. PS01301
CCAGTCGACCTCACTGTATAAATTTTCGGGGTAAAGACAACTGCAGCCGCCTCGTTGGTGCCTCCTGCCACATCCACTTTCAAAGTCAGGGTCAGCGAGCTGGCATCCCTTAGATCTTTCAATTCGCTAACGGGCACTGTAAACGTCTGGCTCCCTGCATTCACCCAATCCGAATCGACGATACTGGGTGGACCCATCAGTTGTTTGTGGTAAGGGCTGTCATCCTGCCGGGTACCCGACAATGTCAGCCACACCGACTGTCGTTGCGCAATCAACGGCCATTGACCAACACGTACGGTGGCATCGCCGGTGAGGCTGTCAACGTCGAGCTCAGGTCCAGCGCCGCTATTGGCAGCCTGTACGATGATCAACTCGCTCAATGCCGTAGCCGGCAGTGCGCCGATCTGGAAGCTGGTCGGCGCCGACGAACCTATCATTTGGCCGCCGCGGAAAACTGCATAGGCTACAAGCACTGTTTTTCCTAGGCTTATTGCCAACACGTCCTCAGGTATTGCGACACGCGACACGCCGGCGGCTTCATCATTCACACCTGGCATGGAGAGGTCGTTTTGATTGGTCAGGCGCCACACCAAGACCACCACATCGCTTTGTTGAATGCGTGCATCGGTGATTACCACCGTAGCGGTATTAGTGCCGAACTGGGTGCCTGGCCTGACTGGCTGCCAGGTACTGACCTGGCTCCCTGTAGCATCCACCAGCTTGGGCAATGGCCAAGGCAGTTCCGCCGCCGCCCCGACATGCAGTTGCAACCGCTGCGAATGGCCGATCATCTGGTTGTTGCGGATGGCCTCGTACCAAACCTCCACGTAGCCGTTGGTGTTGCCATCGATGTAGGGCGTCTTGCCGATGCTGACTTCCAGATTGCCCGAGCTTGGAAATGGCTGGTTGGTAATGGACGTACTGGCGCCGGGTCGGCCCTCCCAGTGAACGGTCAACATGTCACCAGGTGCAAGGTCTAGGTTGGGTTCCACCACGATATTGATGCTGGTTCCTACCGTAGCTGGGTCGATCTCGCCGCCTTGAAACACCGGATCGGTGGTCGGCTTGGGCAGCTTGCTCGGCACGCTCACCACGGTCAGTTCCAGAATGGGCGAAGCATAGCTGGTGCCTTCGGCGATGATCGTGTAGCTCACCTTCAGGGTGGTGTTGGTGCCCAGGCCCTTGGCGTAGAGCATATCGATCATGAAGCGGATGTCTTGCGGGGTATCGCTGGTCACTTCATGTGTTTGCCGTATGTAGACCGGGCTGCCGGCGGCGGTCCGGCCTTCCCATAGCAGGATCACGGTCTGTCCGCGGGCCATGAACCCATACTGAGGCACGATGACCTCCTGATGAGTGCCGCCGATCAAGGCCGGGTTGTAGGTATTTCCCGTAACGCCGACGAGCGTGGGTTTTTCCAGGGTCACCGGCTGGCCGAGCACAGGCAAGCTGATCCGTTGCGACGGCTTGCTCACGCCACCGATGAGCGCCTCGTAGTACACCGTGACGGTGCTGCCCACCAAAGCAGCGGCCTTGGCCCTGGGCACGTACAGCGTAATCCGGGTGCCAGGTTTCAATATCTCGAAGTTCAGGGTAAAGGTCAGCCGTGGCCCCAGCACCGGGATGCCGGTCCAGGTCAGCGTGCCTGTGGTACCCACCGGCAGATTGCCGTTGACCACAATCTGCACGGCCACATCGCCCACCCACTTGTCCATGTCCAACTCGTCGTCGTCTGTGGCATCAGGTAGCGCAGGGGGATGCAGTGCGTCTGGGGGAATCACGTCGGCGAACGCGTTGAGGCTGAAAAGCGACCAGTTCTTGACCTCGTCCTCGATGTCGTAGAGCACGTTCAGCCCCATCCCGGGGGTGCCGTCGATGATATCGGCGGGTACCGTGACCGTCAGCGCCTGTCCAGGATTGAGGGCTTCGTCAGCACTGACAGTCTTGCGGATCTCTCGATTCGACCAGTACAACACGATCGTGTCTTTGTCGGCGATTTCCACGTAGCGAGGAATGGTCACCGTCAGCGGCCGGCCGGCTGGCACTACTGCGGGAATGCCGGTGGGTGGGGTCAGGCGCTCGTTGATGAGGGGCGTGGCCGGATTCGGATCGGGATTGCCTGGAACGGTCTGCTTGACCAGAAAGGGGCCTATGTCTTCAGACACGCTGAACGCGTTGGAAGGCGGAACTCGGTGGTGATAGTGCAGCGTAACCCGGCCTTCCTGAGGAAACACGACGGGCATCAAGTAGAAGGTAACGATGCCAGTTACCTCATGCTCG
>NZ_JASCPM010000104.1:0-2216 GCF_029960215.1 Pseudomonas sp. PS01301
CACTCGCCATTGCTGCCCACCGTGACAGCGCCTTTGGAGGTCTGACCGTCGAAAAGCTCCACACTCTGCCCGGCCATGGCTGCCCCGGTAACCGTGACCACCGTGTCAGTGGTCGACGATCCTTGGCCCAGCTCTTTGCTGGAGTCCCGTACACTGGTGATTGCTGGGTGGATTTCAGCGGCAGGTGGGGTAACGGCCTGCTCGCTGATATTGAAGCTGTAGGGGGAGTCAGCATTCAGGTTGACCTGAATCAATGGAATGACGTGGCCCGTTACATCGAAGTAGTCACGTTGTATGAGTTGTGCCCCTGCCAGGCCTACTTCACGGGTCTGCTGAGAAAGATAGAACACGGCCTCCAGAGGCAGCGCAGTTGTCGTGCCGGTTGGCCAGGTTTCGAGCATGATTTCGTTGTGCAGCGGGCGTTCTTGGCTGGGCACAAGAAAATGATCCCGAACCGCCAAACTCAAGGCGAAGGCGGCAGGGTCGGCACCGAACGAGCACTGGTGCCGATTGCGTGCCGAGAAACCGCCGCTGCCACCTACGGCGTTGTAATGAGTTTTCCAACGCTCGATGGTATCGACGGGGGGTGTTTGTGTGGCACACGTTCCGCTGTTACCTGGATAAAATGGATGCGAGCCACAGCCTTTTTCGGCTCTTGGCTGGGCGGTGCCTGCATCACTCGGGTACGAACACAACACCTTCACATCAAGTTGACCATCCTGCTCACTAGCCGCATTGTTCTTGAAGATTAGTCCTTGTGTCTCACCGCTCACCATACGTCGAGTACCAACATCTTCCCGCAAGTAGGAAAAGGATATGCCCCCGATCCTGATCGCTGTAGGGCTGGGGTCCCACGCGTGGTAGCGAGTATTGGCACCCGTCGTGCGCATGAAGACACCGTTGCAGAAATACGCCGCCTTGCCGTTGCAGTCGTTGCGGGTGTCGGTATAGCGCCTGTTCAATGCTTCGGCAACCAGCCGACCCTGCTCGATAGTCTCGGAAACAATGGACACACTGATATTTTCAGAGCGTACCGTAGTGCCCACTCCGCCCACCTTGTAGGTGTAGTAAAGCGTTACCGTGGTGTCCTGACTTTCCTGCAACCACGCCTTGGGTAGTTCAAACTCAAGTGGTGCACTGCCTGCGGCTGTCTGAATGATCGTCGAGTGACTACGGGTACCGACCCAATACACTTTCACCGTGTCCTGGTTGTTCATCCCGGGGTAACTGACGCGAGCGGTGGCCGTTGCATCCACGGCACTGAGGTTGAGCGTGTTATCGACCACCCCATCCACGGAAAAGACAGAATCGCTGTCGACCACCTGCACCGGCAGCGGTGCAGAACGCAGGGATTCGCCCACACCGTTGATCTTGTAGGTGTAATACAGATCGACCGTCCGCCCCACGTTTGCCCGCAGCCAGGCTACCGGGAGTTCAAACACCAGCGGGTTGGAACCAGTAGCGGTTTGAACCGCTGTACTTTGAGACGTGACGCCTGGCCAATACACCTTGAGCGTATCGCCTGGAGCCATGTCGGGTGAACGCACCCGCACGTGGGCAACGCTTGTGACCGCATCGACATGAACTTTACCGTTATAGATTTCCTCGACGCTGAAAAGTGGGTAGGCGCGAGTCGTCGAATCTACGTGCGTTGTGCTGCTGGCCCCAGCCACAGGCTGTTCGAGTTTATTGAAACTATCCGTACAGCCAACCAGACTCAACAGCACGCACAGCAGCACTCGACAACTCAGATGCTTACTCATGATGCATTCCTTTCATACACTTCCAGCGAAGAGTGGCGCAGCACTTTGCACCGCTCCGGTAGTTGACAAAGCACTACCGGGCGGTTCATTCAACAGGGCAAGGGCCTGGCGAGCCTCTACGAGGCTGTTGTCAAAGTTGCAGGCGCAGCAACCGCGAAAACAGTCTCAACTCACCTGTTCTGCGTAAGACGCTGTAGTTGATGAGCACGACGTTGCCCGCGTTTTCCGTCAGCCATTGCGTCGGGATAGGAAAGCGTGCGATCACCCCAGTTTGCACTGGCTGCTCGGCTGTATCGTGGGCGGTTACCCCTGTCCATCGCACCGTGACCCGATGCCCATCAAGTTGTGCAGGATAGAGCACCGTGACTTCATTGCTCGCGGAATTGAATCGGGGTGCTGGTAGCGCGATGTCTTGTCCCGTGACATACAGCCGGCGGACATTGGACGACAGAC
>NZ_JASCPM010000105.1:0-1821 GCF_029960215.1 Pseudomonas sp. PS01301
CAGATCGGGCCGTCGAAGTCACCGTCGCCGGTGGCCAGGAAGGTTTCGATATGCGGCAGGTATTGCACGGCGGCGAAAGCGCCGATGCTGAGGGGCTTGGACATGATGCACTCCTAGGTTGGTGTTGCCCCTCCCGCGATGAACGAGAGGGACCTGTTTAGATCAAAAGATAAGGGCTTCCGTGGACCTTGTCCATTCGCCGTTCGAGAACAAGTAGCCCCATGCGCGAAGCCGCAGGTGCCATCCATCCTTCGAGTTGTATTCGCGCCAAGCCGCCACCTCGAGCTGTTTGTCGATGATGCCTTCGAAGTCTGCGCTTAACGGGCTGTACTTGACGGTTTTGAGTTCCATGAATCCCTCGATACCGCTGAGATTCAGCCGGTACCTGAGGGCATCTCCCTGCCCTTCCTCGAACGCCAGGAGTGGCACCCGCAGACGGGGCACCCCTTCCCAGTCACCCATCACCAACTCTAGGCATCCACAGTAGTCGGGCTCCCCGGCCTTGCCGCCGTTCGGGTTTGCGATAAGTTTGCCTTCGACGGCTTCACAGCTAACAAATAGTGTCATTGCGTTTCTCCATAGGTTGCCCGTTCGACATCGACGGGTACAACGAGATGCGCCACATCGAACAGTACGATTGAGCGTCCACAGATCTGACGACCCTATTGGGGGTCTCCTCGTTTTCAGTGCAATAAGTGACGGTACGCAAAGCTAGCACTGGCGCGGGGGTGGTCTGGGTAGACCGTTGATTTCATTGACTTTCCTGTTCGCTTTGTAAACGGGTATGGTGGCCTCCCACTTTTGAGGTTCACGATGCAGGGTTGGCACACAACGTTTTTGGGGATGCGTGGGCTCCCCCGCGATATCAGCGACTTCGAGATGAAGGCATTTTTCACCTTCGATGGTGCCGAGCGCGACGCAATCAATGCACGCCGAGGTGATTCCCACAAGCTTGGTCTGGCGCTCCATATTGGTTTCCTGCGCATGAGTGGGCGTTTGCTCGGTGCCTTTCGGGTAATTCCAGTAGCCTTGTGGCGCCACCTTGGCAACGAGCTTGGCATTGCAGCACCAGAAGTCGCCTCGCTGAGAGCCATGTATGAACGCGGGCGCACGCTATTCGATCACCAACAAGTAGCCTGCACGGTCCTTGGATTCCAGTGGATGAGCGAGCACCAGCGCCGCTCACTGGTACGTGAACTGCGCGACGAAGTGGCGCGCTGCGCCGACCGCGATCAGCTACTCGTGCGGGCGCGTCAATGGCTGTACAAGAACAAGCTGGTGATCGTGCACGAGCGGGCAATTCGGACACTGATTGCGGCGGCACTTGCCCAGCTTGAAGTTGAAACAGGCACCGCCATCGCCGCCAGCGTTGATCCAGCAACACTTGATCGCTGGCGAGCCTCAGTTTCAGAGCTGCGCCCAGATGGACAAACCCAGCAGAGTTGGCTATGGGCTGCACCGGCGAAACACTCAACCCGCCAAATCAGCGAGGTACTGGAGCGCATCGACCTGCTTTACACGCTGGACGTTCATAAGCACCTGGCAGACATCCCCGATCTCATCTTGCGCCGCTACGCGCGCCGACTTGTCTCCAGGCCGCCCTCAGCCGGAGCCAAGATCAAAGAGCCAGCGCGCACCGTGGAGGTCGCATGCTTTCTTCGGTATTGCCTGTTCACCACCACAGACCAGTTGATCCTTATGGTGCAGCGCCGGATCGCCGATCTGTGGCGTCAGGCTGCCGCCGATGTCCCCGCTACCGTCAATTGGGCCGCAATGTACAAAACGCTGCTCGGCGAACTTGTTGCCTTGAGCGCGCAAGGT
>NZ_JASCPM010000106.1:0-1727 GCF_029960215.1 Pseudomonas sp. PS01301
CAGGTAGTCCGCATCGCCCGCCAAGGCCATGGCCAGCAAAAACGAGTCATCCGGATCATCGGCTTCGACCTCGATGGTCAGGCGCTCCAGTACCACAGCCCGTTGCAGGTTATTGATCATGGCGCCCACCTTGGCGGGCTGTAGGATGGCCTGAAGCTTGGGATAGCGGCTGGCTCGACGAATTTCATCGAGTTGCATCCGCGAGGTCACCACCTCGAAACGCGCCGCCCGCCAGGCACGGTAGATCGCATCGGGCGCGCCATGTGGCGAGATCAGGGCGCTGAACAGGATGTTGGTATCCAACACGACCCGCATCAGCGCTTACGTGCCCAGTCGAGCGCTTCGTCAACCGCGTTGGTCAATTCTGCCTCACTCAGATGGGCGTTAGCGGCCTTGGCCTGCTCAGCGCTCAGCTCCAGGATGTGTGCCCGTACCGCTTCTTCGATGAAGCGCGACAGGTCGCCCTTACGGCCGCCGCCCTGGCTGGCCAGAAACATCCGAAGCGACTGGTCGGTGTCGGCCGAGACGGCGACATTCCAGCGAATGGTATTCATAGCGTTCTCCGCTAATAGGTGTTTGTGTGTTTATACGCCAATCACAAAGGGCGATGCAATGGTTCGACAAAACGAAGGTTTTGCCGAACTCTATCGAGGAATGGCTCGGTTCGTTAAGCTCCCCGCGCTACGGTTCAAATAACTGGTACGCTTAATCAAAGTTCAACTATTACTAACGTAGTCGAGTAAACAGTACTTTTGATGAAGATCGGTTATGCGCGAGTGAGCACTCGGGATCAGAAAGCCGACCTACAAGTCGATGCCCTGAAACAGGCCGGGTGCGAACGCATCTACCAAGACATCGCCAGCGGCGCGAAAAGCGCCCGGCCGGAGTTGGACAAACTGCTGGCCAACGTGCGGCCGGGTGATGCCGTGGTGATCTGGAAGCTGGATCGCCTTGGGCGTTCCCTCAAGCACCTGGTCGAGTTGGTCGGCGAGCTGGCAGAGCGCAAGGTCGGCTTACAGAGCCTGAATGACCCCATCGACACCACCCACGCCCAAGGCCGCCTGGTGTTCAACCTGTTCGCCTCGCTGGCGGAGTTCGAGCGCGAGCTGATCCGCGAGCGGACTCAGGCGGGTCTGTCGGCCGCACGGGCGCGTGGCCGGATCGGTGGCCGTCCCAAGGGCCTGCCAGCCAAGGCTGAGGCCACCGCCATGGCGGCCGAAACCCTCTACCGCGAAGGTCGCCTGAGCGTCAGCGCGATCGGCGAGAAGCTGCACATCTCCAAGAGCACGCTGTACAGCTACCTGCGCCACCGTGGTGTCGAGATCGGCGCGTACCAGAAGAGCGCCAGGTCACGCGACCAGCAGCCTTCGGCCGCGTCGCCGGCAGAGCCGCCCGCCGCCGAGCGGGTGGCCACCGTCACCCTGCGCCTCGCGGTGGTGAATAACAGCAAGTTCGTGCGCGGCCGGAAGCGGGCCACGGAGAACATTGAGCGCTACTGCCTGGAGCCCTATGGCATGAAGCGGCTGGATGCCGGCCACTATGAGTTGACCATTCCGTATCGGAGCGACGATGAGCTGGACAAGAGCGTGCATGACCTGCTGACCGAGATCAGCCAGGAGGCCGACATGCGCAACTGTTTTGTCGAGATGGGCGCCTGGGAAGAAGACACCGAAAAGCGTTGGTAGGGCTTACGTTGGTTTTTGGTTCCATTGCTCCCCAAACCCCAA
>NZ_JASCPM010000107.1:0-1574 GCF_029960215.1 Pseudomonas sp. PS01301
TTCGACGCAAATTGCTTGGGTGTTATATGGTCAAGCCTCACGGGCAATTAGTATGGGTTAGCTCAACGCCTCACAGCGCTTACACACCCCACCTATCAACGTCGTAGTCTTCGACGGCCCTTCAGGGAACTCAAGGTTCCAGTGAGATCTCATCTTGAGGCAAGTTTCCCGCTTAGATGCTTTCAGCGGTTATCTTTTCCGAACATAGCTACCCGGCAATGCCACTGGCGTGACAACCGGAACACCAGAGGTTCGTCCACTCCGGTCCTCTCGTACTAGGAGCAGCCCCTCTCAAATCTCAAACGTCCACGGCAGATAGGGACCGAACTGTCTCACGACGTTCTAAACCCAGCTCGCGTACCACTTTAAATGGCGAACAGCCATACCCTTGGGACCGGCTTCAGCCCCAGGATGTGATGAGCCGACATCGAGGTGCCAAACACCGCCGTCGATATGAACTCTTGGGCGGTATCAGCCTGTTATCCCCGGAGTACCTTTTATCCGTTGAGCGATGGCCCTTCCATACAGAACCACCGGATCACTAAGACCTACTTTCGTACCTGCTCGACGTGTCTGTCTCGCAGTCAAGCGCGCTTTTGCCTTTATACTCTACGACCGATTTCCGACCGGTCTGAGCGCACCTTCGTACTCCTCCGTTACTCTTTAGGAGGAGACCGCCCCAGTCAAACTACCCACCATACACTGTCCTCGATCCGGATGACGGACCTGAGTTAGAACCTCAAAGTTGCCAGGGTGGTATTTCAAGGATGGCTCCACGCAGACTGGCGTCCACGCTTCAAAGCCTCCCACCTATCCTACACAAGCAAATTCAAAGTCCAGTGCAAAGCTATAGTAAAGGTTCACGGGGTCTTTCCGTCTAGCCGCGGATACACTGCATCTTCACAGCGATTTCAATTTCACTGAGTCTCGGGTGGAGACAGCGCCGCCATCGTTACGCCATTCGTGCAGGTCGGAACTTACCCGACAAGGAATTTCGCTACCTTAGGACCGTTATAGTTACGGCCGCCGTTTACCGGGGCTTCGATCAAGAGCTTCGCTTGCGCTAACCCCATCAATTAACCTTCCGGCACCGGGCAGGCGTCACACCCTATACGTCCACTTTCGTGTTTGCAGAGTGCTGTGTTTTTAATAAACAGTCGCAGCGGCCTGGTATCTTCGACCGGCATGAGCTTACGGAGCAAGTCCTTCACCCTCACCGGCGCACCTTCTCCCGAAGTTACGGTGCCATTTTGCCTAGTTCCTTCACCCGAGTTCTCTCAAGCGCCTTGGTATTCTCTACCCAACCACCTGTGTCGGTTTGGGGTACGGTTCCTGGTTACCTGAAGCTTAGAAGCTTTTCTTGGAAGCATGGCATCAACCACTTCGTCGTCTAAAGACAACTCGTCATCAGCTCTCGGCCTTGAGATCCCGGATTTACCTAAGATCCCAGCCTACCACCTTAAACTTGGACAACCAACGCCAAGCTGGCCTAGCCTTCTCCGTCCCTCCATCGCAATAACCAGAAGTACAGGAATATTAACCTGTTTTCCATCGACTACGCTTTTCAGCCTCGC
>NZ_JASCPM010000108.1:0-1558 GCF_029960215.1 Pseudomonas sp. PS01301
CGCGGGTCGGCATAGCGCCAACTGGGCGAGACGAAGACATCGCGGCGGCGCAGGGCCGTGCGCAGCGCATCGAGCGTGCAGAACACATAGGCACCCATGTCGAGGGAGCCATCTTCGCGGGTGATGTGCTTCTGCCAAGCCTTGGCCACGATCTCCTGCGGCGCGTCATCCTCTGGCTTCCGGCGCGGCAGGTTCAGTTGCAGCCACTCCAGACTAGCCGCCACGCCCTTGCCGGCCGGGCTGAAGCCGAAGCGGATGTGCTTGAGCAGGTCGGGCAGGAAGCGGCGCACGCTGCGGTAGCGCGCTTCCAATGCAAGAAAATAGACGTCATCTACCGGGCGGATCAGCGCGTTGACCTCTTCCAGGGCCTTTTCCAGGGTGGTCCTCGGCAGGTCGTTGAACAGCCGGGCGCGCACGTTGTCATCGCTGATCGAGCTGTCCAGCACGACCTTGCACGCGGCGGCGAGCGTCGCGGCCGACCGATCCAGGTCTTTCAGGCTGCGCATGCGGGCTTTCTTGTCGGCCTTCTCCGCGTTGCTGAACAGGTCGCGCAGCAAGGCCTCCAGGACTTCCAGTGCGTCGTCGTGCGCAGTCGCCTCCAGGCAGAGTGCGAAGGCCACCAGTGTCGCCATCCGCCGCGACGCCGGCAGCCGATTAATCGCGGTGACCTTGGCCGTGTTGGCGAAGCGGGCCAGGGCGGCGATACGGCTGGGAGGGATGTGCGCCGCCGCCGGCAAGGTGATGCCGATGCCGCGCACGTCATCGAGCCGGCGCAGTGCCCGAATCAACGCGGGGCCACTGACCATGACCGGGCCGGAGCGCAATTGATCCAGCCGGGAGCTGCGGTTGCCTTCGGCCACCGTCAGCAAGTCTTGCAGTTGCAATCGCTGTTCCTCAGTCACGCTGCGGCCCAGCGTAAACCAGAGGCGTTCTTCGACCCGACTGCGCAACTGGGCGATAAAGCGCTCTAGTTGAGACACACCAGGCAGGAGGACTTTCTGTGTGAACAGCCACGAGGTGGCTCGCTCAAACAGCACTCCCGGCCGGTCGGTGCCCGTCCAGCAGAGGGCATACAGCCAGCGGCTCAAGCGAAAGCCGATGCCCGGATCGGTGAAATGACGATAGCCAAAGCGGTTCTGAATATCGGTGGCATGTATCCAGCGGCGATGATCGCTATAGCGCTGGAGGCAGTCGGGGTCTGGAATCGCCAGTTGTCGGCAAAGCACCTGCAGGACTTCCACCGGCACGGCGGCGGGCTTGTCCGGCAGAACGCCAACGAAGCGGACGGTGGTCAGCAGAACGGCATAACCCAGACGGTTATGGTTACCCCGCAGCACCTGGATGGCTTCACGGTCTTCATCGCTCAGGTGGAAGTAACGTTCCAGCTCTTCACGGCTGGGCGAATCAACATAGCGGCCAAAACCGTCGCGTTGCTCTTGAGTCAGAAAACCGACCGGCATTGATCACAGCACCTCGACGCAGAACACGGCGGGCGTGACGATCCGCGTGCGTTCGATGTGCCCGCGTTGCAGCAGGCCGGCGCGGCGATCACCGGTTA
>NZ_JASCPM010000109.1:0-1423 GCF_029960215.1 Pseudomonas sp. PS01301
GGCAGAGCCCGCTCCCACACCTGCCACCTGTGGGAGCGGGCTCTGCCCGCGAAGGGCGTGCGGCGGCGCACTTGATACATCCTGCTCCCACACCTGCCAATTGTGGGAGCGGGCTATGCCCGCGAAGGGCGTGCGGCGGTGCACCTGATACATCCCCTTACCGAACTATCTCCATTGATAGCCATCTGATAGCTGCCGCGGCGTGGCTAGCGCTCGCTAGGTTTGACCGCACCCGTGTAAACTGTGCGGGCTTTCCCCAACCCCCTTTTCTACTCCGGAGTCGTCCATGTCCCGCGTTACCCTGAGTCGCTACTTGATCGAGCAGACCCGTAGCAACAACACGCCGGCCGATCTGCGCTTCCTGATCGAAGTGGTGGCGCGCGCGTGCAAAGAGATCAGCCATGCGGTGTCAAAGGGCGCCCTGGGTGGCGTGCTTGGCAGCATGGGCACCGAAAACGTCCAAGGCGAAGTGCAGAAGAAGCTGGACGTGCTGTCCAACGACATCCTGCTCGAAGCCAACGAATGGGGCGGTCACCTGGCCGGCATGGCGTCCGAAGAAATGGATAACGCCTACCAGATTCCTGGCCAGTACCCCAAAGGGGCGTACCTGCTGGTGTTCGACCCCTTGGACGGCTCCTCCAACATCGACGTCAACGTCTCGGTCGGCACCATCTTCTCGGTGCTGCGCTGCCCTACCGAGCACCTGAGCCAGAACGACAGCCTCAAGGAACAAGCCTTCCTGCAGCCTGGCACCCAGCAGGTCGCTGCCGGTTACGCCATCTACGGCCCGCAGACCATGCTGATCCTGACGCTGGGCAACGGCGTGAAGGGTTTCACCCTGGACCGCGAGATGGGCAGCTTCGTGCTGACCCACGAAAACATTCAGATCCCGGAAACCACTGCCGAATTCGCTATCAACATGTCCAACAAGCGCCACTGGGAAGCCCCGGTGACCCAGTACGTGGACGAGTTGCTGGCCGGTGAAGAAGGCCCGCTGAAGAAAAACTACAACATGCGCTGGATCGCTTCGATGGTCGCCGATGTGCACCGCATCCTGACCCGCGGTGGCCTGTTCATGTACCCACGCGACAGCCGCGAGCCGGAGAAGCCAGGCAAGCTGCGCCTGATGTACGAAGCCAACCCGATGTCTTTCCTGGTGGAGCAGGCCGGTGGCGCTTCGACCGACGGCCGCCAGCGCATCATGGACATCAAGCCCGAAGGCCTGCACCAGCGCGTCGCGGTGTTCCTGGGCTCCAAGCAGGAAGTCGAGCGCGTGACCGGCTACCACACCAAGTAAACGACGCGCGGCTAGCAAGCTCCGGCAGATTCCCGCCCCCCCCCTTTTGTGGGAGCGGGCTCTGCCCGCGAAGGCTTCACCTCGATCTGCCTGATATACCGCGCTGCTCTCTTCGCGGGCAGAGCC
>NZ_JASCPM010000010.1:0-138375 GCF_029960215.1 Pseudomonas sp. PS01301
AACTCCCGCGGCCCCCCCCGGCGGGGGGGGGCCCGGCCGCGAAACAGGCACCGCAGTGCATCAGCCAATTCGCGTTGCCTTTTTCGCGGCCGATGACCGCTCCTACGAGAGATCGCGGATGCCAGAAAAAGTCAGCCCCGGCACTAGGCCGGGGCTGAGGGTGTTACCAAGGCAAACCTTACACCAGCGAAGCGATCGCGGCGTTCAGGGTTTCACTCGGGCGCATGGCCTTGCGGGTCAGCTCGGCATCGGCGTGGTAGTAGCCACCGATGTCCACCGGCTTGCCCTGAACGGCGTTGAGCTCGGCGACGATCTTCGCCTCGTTCTCGGCCAGAGTCTTGGCCAGCGGGGCGAACTGCGCCTTGAGAGCGGCGTCGTCGTTCTGCTCGGCCAGGGCCTGGGCCCAGTACAGCGCCAGGTAGAAGTGGCTGCCGCGGTTGTCGATGTTGCCGACCTTGCGCGATGGCGACTTGTTGTTGTCGAGGAACTGGCCGGTGGCCTTGTCCAGCATTGCGGCCAGTACCAGCGCCTTGGGGTTGTCGTAGGTGCTGCCCAGGTGCTCCAGCGAAGCGGCCAGGGCCAGGAACTCACCCAGCGAATCCCAGCGCAGGAAGTTTTCTTCCACCAACTGCTGGACATGCTTGGGGGCCGAACCGCCAGCGCCGGTTTCGAACAGGCCACCGCCGTTCATCAGCGGCACGATCGACAGCATCTTGGCGCTGGTGCCCAGTTCCATGATCGGGAACAGGTCGGTCAGGTAGTCGCGCAGCACGTTGCCGGTGACGGAGATGGTGTCCTGCCCTGCGCGAATCCGCTTGAGCGAGAACGCCATGGCATCGACCGGCGACATGATCTGGATGTCCAGGCCATTGGTGTCGTGGTCCTTGAGGTACTTCTGCACCTTTTCGATCATCACGGCGTCGTGGGCGCGCGCCGGGTCGAGCCAGAACACGGCGGGGGTGCTGCTGGCGCGGGCGCGGTTGACGGCAAGCTTGACCCAATCCTGGATCGGCGCGTCCTTGGTCTGGCACATGCGGAACACGTCACCGGCTTCGACCTTCTGCTCCATGAGCACGCGGCCGTTGCTGTCGCTGACGCGAACCACGCCATCGGCGGCGATCTGGAAGGTCTTGTCGTGGGAGCCGTACTCTTCGGCTTTTTGCGCCATCAGACCGACGTTGGGCACGCTGCCCATGGTGGTCGGATCGAAGGCGCCGTGCTTCTTGCAGTCTTCGATGGCGGCCTGGTAGATGCTGGCGTAGCAGCGATCCGGGATCACCGCCTTGGTGTCCTGCAGCACGCCGTCGGCGTTCCACATCTTGCCCGAGTCACGGATCATGGCCGGCATCGAGGCATCGACGATGACGTCGCTGGGCACGTGCAGGTTGGTGATGCCTTTGTCGGAGTTGACCATGGCCAGGGCAGGGCGGGTGGCATAGACGGCCTGAACGTCGGCTTCGATCTGCGCCTGCTGTTCGGCCGGCAGCGATTTGATGCGTGCGTACAGATCGCCAATGCCGTTGTTCAGGTTGAAACCGACCTGCTCCAGCACGTCGGCGTGCTTGTCCAGCGCCTGCTGGTAGAACTCGGCGACGATCTGGCCGAACATGATCGGGTCGGAGACCTTCATCATGGTGGCCTTGAGGTGCACGGAGAACAGCACGCCTTGCTTCTTGGCGTCTTCGATCTCGGCGGCGACGAAGGCGCGCAGGGCCTTCTTGCTCAGCGCGGCGCAGTCGATGATCTCGCCGGCCAGCACCTTGGTCTTTTCCTTCAGTACGGTGGTGCTGCCGTCATTGCCGACCAGCTCGATCTTGACGCTGCCATCGGCTTCGATCAGGGCGCTTTTTTCGCTGCCGTAGAAGTCGCCGCTGCTCATGTGGGCTACATGGGACTTGGAATCGGCCGCCCAGGCACCCATCTTGTGCGGATGCTTGCGTGCGTAGTTCTTGACCGACAGCGGGGCGCGGCGGTCGGAGTTGCCTTCGCGCAGGACCGGGTTCACGGCGCTGCCCTTGACCTTGTCGTAGCGGGCGCGGGTGTCCTTGTCGGCGTCGGATTCGGCGCTGTCCGGGTAGTCGGGCAGGTCAAAGCCCTGATCCTGCAGCTCCTTGATGGCGGCCTTGAGCTGCGGTACCGAAGCACTGATGTTCGGCAGCTTGATGATGTTCGCTTCAGGCGTGGTGGCCAGGGTGCCCAGCTCGGCGAGATCGTCCGGGACGGGTTTGCCGGCCTGCAGACGCTCGGGGAAGCTTGAAAGGATGCGCGCTGCCAGGGAGATGTCGCGCGTCTCGACGGCGATGTCCGAGGAAGCGGTGAAGGCTTCGATGATCGGCAGCAGCGAATAGGTGGCCAGGGCTGGCGCTTCGTCGGTGAAGGTGTAGATGATCTTTGAGCGGGTGGGCATAATCGAATTAACTCTCTTCTTTGCTGAGCGTGCACAGAATCTCGAGATGCGCAGGATAGGCGCTTTCGCTCGTTGTCATCAATGAGGCGAAAAGTCGAGCATTCGTCGCGGTGATGTGGGATGCATCAGTAGAGCGTCAAGCGGTCGACCGGCAACAAACGGCCCCAAGAATGGCCCCAAGACAACTCGCACGAGCGGACCGGTCCGACCAGGGTGACCCTGTGGTCACTGCGGCAGTATACCACTGGTCGTGGCGATGAATACTGTGTAGGGGGCACAAAGCTGCGGCGCCGGGGCGCACTCGAAATCCAAACGCGTGAAACGAGACAGGCCATCCGTCTGGATGGCCTGTCTGTGTGTGCATCGAACCAGAAGGTGGTCCAATGACGGCGAGTAAACGCTCCGGTTGCAGGGCATGGGCCCACGGAACGCTTGCTCGCGATCACTGTGCCAGCCTGAGCATCACGCGTCTGCGGACTCCTTGGTCTGGTTGTCGGACGTGGCAGTGGCTGCTTCGGACGTTGCTGTCTGCGCCGCCTGGATTTTCACCGCGTGCAGACCCTTGGGTCCCTGGATAATGTCGAAGACCACGGCCTGACCTGCCTTCAGCGTCTTGTAGCCTTCCATCCCGATGGCGGAGAAATGGGCGAAAAGATCCTCGTCCTTGCCGTCCTCGATGATGAAGCCGTAGCCCTTGGCATTGTTGAACCACTTGACTTTACCACTGTGCATACCCATATCCCTCTGCAAAGGACTCCAGCTCTGGAGTATCATCCACTTCATGCGCAATCAATCGATTGAAAAAATTTGGTTGACTGCGCGGACCTTTCTTCCCCAATGTGGGTTCTACTGTTTGTAACACCGTTTTGCCGATAGTCAAGGTCATGCGGCGGCCGAGTCAAAATTCGGTCACAAGGTCCAACCCACTACTTCTATTCGCTCAACGATGAATCTTCTTTCCATGCATGCATTCAGTCAGATTCGACTAACCTTCAATCAAGACCGCCCGCAGTCGCACGAGGACGATTCGGCAGGCATTGCCGTTCAGGAATCCAAGCCGGCATTACAGGCCCCACCGATGTACAAGGTGGTTCTATTCAACGACGACTACACCCCGATGGATTTCGTCGTCGAAATCCTCGAGGTTTTTTTCAATCTGAATCGTGAGCTGGCGACCAAGGTCATGCTGGCCGTCCACACCGAAGGACGGGCAGTATGCGGATTGTTTACCCGAGACATCGCCGAAACAAAGGCCATGCAGGTCAACCAGTACGCCAGGGAAAGCCAGCATCCGCTACTCTGTGAAATCGAGAAGGACGGTTAACGCCGACCACTTGGGTATGAGGTGAAGCTATGTTAAACCGCGAGCTCGAAGTCACGCTCAATCTTGCCTTCAAGGAAGCGCGCTCCAAGCGTCATGAATTCATGACCGTGGAGCACCTTCTGCTGGCGCTATTGGACAACGAGGCAGCCGCCACCGTTTTGCGGGCGTGCGGCGCCAATCTCGACAAACTCAAACACGACCTGCAGGAGTTCATCGACTCCACCACGCCGTTGATCCCCGTGCATGACGAGGATCGCGAGACCCAGCCAACCCTGGGCTTCCAGCGTGTGCTGCAGCGCGCCGTGTTTCACGTGCAAAGTTCGGGCAAGCGAGAAGTCACTGGCGCTAACGTGCTGGTGGCGATCTTCAGCGAACAGGAAAGCCAGGCCGTGTTCCTGCTCAAGCAGCAGAGCGTGGCGCGGATCGATGTGGTCAACTACATCGCCCACGGCATTTCCAAGGTGCCGGGCCACGGCGACAGTTCCGAAGGCGAGCAGGAGATGCAGGATGAGGAAGGTGGTGACACCTCCACGTCGAGCAACCCGCTGGACGCCTATGCCAGCAACCTAAATGAACTGGCACGCCAGGGTCGCATCGATCCGCTGGTAGGGCGCGAGATCGAGGTCGAGCGCGTTGCGCAGATCCTCGCCCGTCGCCGCAAGAACAACCCGTTGCTGGTGGGCGAGGCAGGCGTGGGCAAGACGGCCATCGCCGAGGGCCTGGCCAAGCGCATCGTCGACAGTCAGGTGCCCGACCTGCTCGCCAACAGCGTCGTGTATTCCCTCGACCTGGGTGCGTTGCTGGCCGGCACCAAGTACCGCGGCGATTTCGAGAAGCGCTTCAAGGCGCTGCTCGGTGAGCTGAAGAAGCGTCCACAAGCTATCCTGTTCATCGACGAGATCCACACCATCATCGGTGCGGGCGCGGCGTCGGGCGGGGTGATGGACGCCTCCAACCTGCTCAAGCCGCTGCTGTCCTCCGGAGATATCCGTTGCATCGGTTCGACCACGTTCCAGGAATTCCGCGGCATCTTCGAGAAGGACCGTGCCCTGGCGCGGCGCTTCCAGAAAGTCGATGTGTCCGAGCCTTCGGTGGAAGACACCATCGGTATCCTGCGCGGCCTCAAGGGGCGTTTCGAGCAACACCACAACATCGAGTACAGCGACGAGGCGTTGCGTGCCGCTGCGGAGTTGGCTTCGCGCTACATCAATGACCGGCACATGCCCGACAAGGCCATCGACGTCATCGACGAAGCCGGTGCCTATCAGCGTCTGCAACCAGAGGCTAATCGGGTCAAGCGCATCGAAGTGCCTCAGGTCGAGGACATCGTGGCCAAGATCGCGCGGATTCCGCCAAAGCACGTGACCAGCTCCGACAAGGAACTGCTGCGTAACCTGGAGCGTGACCTCAAGCTCACCGTATTCGGCCAGGACGCTGCCATCGATTCGCTGGCCACCGCCATCAAGCTGTCCCGTGCGGGCCTCAAGGCGCCGGACAAGCCGGTCGGCTCGTTCCTGTTCGCCGGTCCCACCGGTGTGGGCAAGACCGAAGCTGCGCGGCAGTTGGCCAAGGCGCTGGGCGTGGAGTTGGTGCGCTTCGACATGTCCGAGTACATGGAGCGTCATACCGTTTCGCGTCTGATCGGTGCGCCGCCCGGCTACGTCGGTTTCGACCAGGGCGGGTTGCTGACCGAGGCCATCACCAAGCAGCCGCACTGTGTGCTGTTGCTCGATGAAATCGAGAAGGCTCACCCTGAGGTCTTCAACCTGCTGCTGCAGGTGATGGACCACGGGACCCTGACCGACAACAACGGTCGCAAGGCGGACTTCCGCAACGTGATCCTCATCATGACCACCAACGCCGGTGCCGAAACCGCTGCACGTGCCTCGATCGGGTTTACCCATCAGGACCATTCTTCGGACGCCATGGAAGTGATCAAGAAGAGTTTCACGCCCGAGTTCCGCAACCGCCTGGACACCATCATCCAGTTCGGTCGCCTGAGCCACGAAGTCATCAAGAGCGTGGTCGACAAGTTCCTCACCGAGCTTCAGGCGCAGCTGGAAGACAAGCGTGTGCAACTGGAAGTCACCGACGCCGCTCGCGGCTGGTTGGCGGCCGGTGGCTACGACGTGCAGATGGGCGCGCGGCCGATGGCGCGCTTGATTCAGGACAAGATCAAGCGGCCGTTGGCGGAAGAAATCCTGTTCGGCGAGTTGGCCGAGCACGGCGGCGTGGTGCACATCGACATCAAGGACGGCGAGCTGACCTTCGATTTCGAGACCACGGCGGAGATGGCCTAAGCGTGTGACGCGGCTCGCGCCGCTGCTACATGGGTTTGTATGATCCCTGTAGCAGCGGCGCAAGCCGCGTAGCTTTTAATGTCCAAACCCTGCGCACACAAAAACGCCCGGCAATGCCGGGCGTTTTCATGTGTCTCGGTTCAGCGAGCGCGGTAGGTGATGCGCCCTTTGCTCAAATCATAGGGCGTCAGCTCAACACGCACCTTGTCACCGGTCAGAATACGAATGTAGTTCTTGCGCATCTTGCCGGAGATATGCGCGGTTACGACGTGCCCGTTTTCCAACTCCACGCGAAACATGGTGTTGGGCAGGGTGTCGACGACAGTGCCTTCCATTTCGAAGCTGTCTTCTTTCGACATGCAGTAAAACCCTCGGTATCCAGTTGATGGCCCGGTGCAACTGCGCCAGGCAAAAGCGGCGTGCATTGTGCCCGAAAAAGGGGGCTCAAGCCAAGGGGTTCAGTTAAGAGTCACCCATCTCTGGTTGATAAGCAGCTCGATCGGGCGATATTGGGTCTTGTAATTCATCTTCTGACAGTTCTTGATCCAGTACCCCAGATAGACCGCATCCAGACTCAAGCGACGGGCTTCCTCGATCTGCCAGAGAATCGCCAGGCGGCCCAGGCTGCGGCGTTCCTCGGTCGGTTCGTAGAAGGTGTACACGGCGGACAGGCCGTTGGGCAGTACGTCGGTCACAGCAACCGCCACCAGCTTCCCCTGCAGGCGAAATTCGTAAAAGCGGGAAAAGGGCAGGTCGCGCACCAGGAAGGTCGAGAATTGATCCCGGCTGGGCGGAAACATGTCGCCATCGGCGTGACGCTGCTCGATGTAACGCTGGTACAGATCGAAATATTCTTCGGTGAAACGCGGGGTGGCGCAGGTCACCTGCACGTCGGGGTTGCGCTTGAGGATGCGTTTCTGCTGGCGTGAAGGGGTGAAACCCGCTGTTGGGATGCGCGCCGGCACGCAGGCGCTGCAGCGCTGGCAGTGCGGCCGGTAGAGATGGTCGCCGCTGCGGCGGAAACCCATTTCCGAGAGGTCAGCGTATACATTGACGTCCATCGGCTGGCTCGGATCGAGAAACAAGGTCGTGGCTTGCTCGTCGGGCAGGTAGCTGCACGAATGGGGTTGAGTGGCATAGAACTTCAAGCGCGCCAACTCAGTCATGATGAACCCTCGGAATGAAACCAGTACGTTCAGTGTATGCCAGTGCTGGATAACTCGCCTAGCGCCGCCACGTCGCGCTGTTGGGCTGGTCCAGGTATTGGCTCAGGTAGCCGGCAAATACCTCGCGGGGAATGCTTCGTGCACCCAGGCTGTGCAGATGGTCGGTCGGCATCTGGCAATCGATCAGCACGAACCCGGCTTGCTGCAGGTGTTCGACCAAGGTCACGAAACCGACCTTCGAGGCATTGTCGGCACGGCTGAACATCGACTCGCCGAAGAACAGCCGGCCCATCGCCAGGCCGTAGAGCCCGCCCACCAGCGCATCGCCGTCCCACACTTCGACCGAGTGGGCGTGACCCTGCTCGTGCAGGGCAAGGTAGGCACGTTGCATGTCGTCGGTGATCCAGGTCCCGTCCGTGTAGTTCCGTGGCCCGGCGCACTCGGCAATCACTGCCGCGAAGTCACGGTCGAACGTGACCCTGAAACGGCCCTGGCGCAGGACTTTGCGCAGGCTGCGGGAAACGTGCACTTCGGCGGGCAGCAGCACGGTGCGCGGATCGGGTGACCACCACAGAATCGGTTGGCCTTCCTCGAACCAGGGGAAGCAGCCGTGTCGGTAGGCCTGGATCAGGCGCTCGGGGCTGAGGTCGCCGCCAGCGGCGAGCAGGCCGTTGGGCTCGCGCATGGCTTTGCTCAGGGGTGGAAAGACCAATTCGTTTCGTTTGAGCCAAGTCAGCATGGTTGTTCGCTACGGCAGGGGAGGGTGGTACGGGTGGGCGATGGGTTCATCCTGCCATGATCCGGCTGGCCCGCCAACGTGCACCGCCGATGCAGCGCGGTCTTCCTGCACGATGCCGGACAGGATTGGGTGGCAGCTTTCATGTAACTTTTCTGTGCTTTTGCAGTCCCACGTGACTGTTCTTCAAGATCCGCGCGTAAGGTCTTGTCGGCAAAGGCAATGTGCGGTCGAATCAACCGGTGATTCGGCTCGACGACGGTGTCCGAAAGCGCACGGCGGCAGATGCTCACATTGCGGATGCGCGAATTGCCGACAAACCCGTACAATGCGATCTTTGCAGGGCCCGTTCCCAACCGATACTGGCCATTTGCTGTGTTTTTAGTCATTCATCAGTTGCGCGCTCCAACAGGCGCAGGAAATCAAGCGTTTTGAAGAAATCCACTGCCTCATCCGCTCCCGCATCGGTGCCTGTCTGGCGTCAGCAGATGCACTACCGCCTCAAGGAAGGCGCCCTGATCGCCATGGGCGCGCTATGTCTGTATCTGTGGATGGCGTTGTTGACCTACGACCAGACCGATCCGGGCTGGAGTCATACCAGCAGCAACATGGACCAGGTGCAGAACGCCGCCGGCCGCGCCGGTGCGTTCGCCGCCGATATCCTGTTCATGGTGCTGGGCTATTTCGCCTACATCTTCCCGCTGTTGCTGGCCGTCAAGACCTGGCAGATCTTCCGTCAGCGCCATGAGCCCTGGCAGTGGAGCGGCTGGCTGTTCTCGTGGCGCTTGATCGGTCTGGTGTTCCTGATTCTTTCCGGCGCGGCGCTGGCGCATATTCATTTCCATTCCGCCGGCAGCCTGCCGGCGTCAGCTGGGGGTGCGCTGGGCGAAAGCCTGGGCAACCTGGCGCTCAATGCACTGAACATCCAGGGCAGCACCTTGCTGTTCATCGCATTGTTCCTGTTCGGTTTGACGGTGTTCACCGACCTGTCCTGGTTCAAGGTCATGGACATGACCGGCAAGATCACCCTCGATCTGCTCGAACTCATGCAGGGCTCCGTCACCCGCTGGTGGGCGGCGCGTGCCGAACGCAAGCAACTGGTGGCCCAACTGCGCGAAGTGGACGAGCCAGCCTACGCCGCGCCGCGGATGAGCGAACCGCGGGATCTGGCCAAGCCCAAGCCCGCTCGGCCTTTGCCGGTGGAACCGACGCTGTCGAGCCAGCCGAGTCCGCAGCCTCGTCCCGTGGCGCCGATCATGCCGGCCGCCTCGGTCGCAACCAATCCTGCACCCGCTCAGATCGCGCCGAGCCAGCCTGCGCGACCTGCGGTGCCGATCAAGCCGTTGAGCGAAGAAAGCAGCCTCGGCGCATCCAGTGCCAAGCCTGCCGAGCAGAGCGCGCGGGTGCAGAAGGAGAAACAGGCGTCGTTGTTCGTCGACAGCGCCGTGCAGGGTACGCTGCCGCCGATTTCCATCCTCGACCCGGCCGAACAGAAGAAGGTCAACTACTCGCCTGAGTCGCTGGCGGCCGTCGGGCAGTTGCTGGAGGTCAAGCTCAAGGAATTCGGCGTGGAAGTGACCGTCGATTCCATTCACCCGGGCCCGGTCATCACCCGCTACGAGATTCAGCCCGCAGCCGGCGTCAAGGTCAGCCGGATTTCCAACCTGGCCAAGGACCTGGCACGCTCGCTGGCCGTGTTGAGCGTGCGGGTGGTCGAAGTCATTCCCGGCAAGACCACCGTGGGTATCGAGATTCCCAACGAAGACCGGCAGATCGTACGCTTCTCCGAAGTGCTGTCCTCGCCCCAGTACGATCAGGCCACGTCGCCCGTCACCATGGCCCTGGGTCACGACATCGGCGGCAAGCCGGTCATCACCGACCTGGCGAAGATGCCGCACCTGCTGGTAGCCGGTACCACCGGTTCCGGTAAGTCGGTGGGCGTGAACGCGATGATCCTGTCGATTCTGTTCAAGTCGGGTCCTGAAGACGCCAAGCTGATCATGATCGACCCCAAGATGCTCGAGCTGTCGATCTACGAAGGCATTCCGCATTTGCTGTGCCCGGTGGTCACCGACATGAAGGACGCGGCCAACGCGCTGCGCTGGAGCGTGGCCGAGATGGAGCGGCGCTACAAGCTCATGGCTGCCATGGGCGTGCGCAACCTGGCGGGCTTCAACCGCAAGATCAAGGATGCCGAAGAGGCTGGCGAACCGCTGAGTGACCCGCTGTACAAGCGTGAAAGCATTCACGACGAGGCGCCGTTGCTCAAGACCCTGCCGACCATCGTGGTGGTGGTGGACGAATTCGCCGACATGATGATGATCGTCGGCAAGAAGGTCGAAGAATTGATCGCGCGGATCGCCCAGAAGGCCCGTGCTGCCGGTATCCACCTGATCCTGGCCACCCAGCGACCGTCGGTGGATGTCATCACCGGCCTGATCAAGGCCAACATTCCGACCCGTATGGCGTTCCAGGTGTCGAGCAAGATCGACTCGCGGACCATCATCGACCAGGGTGGCGCCGAACAACTGCTGGGTCACGGTGACATGCTCTACATGCCGCCAGGCACCAGTCTGCCGATTCGCGTACATGGCGCCTTCGTTTCCGACGAAGAAGTGCACCGCGTGGTCGAGGCCTGGAAGCAGCGGGGCGTGCCGGATTACAACGAAGACATCCTGGCCGGCGTCGAAGAGGCCGGCAGTGGCTTCGAAAACAGCGGCGGTGGCGGTGATGGTGACGACAGCGAGAGCGATGCGCTTTACGACGAAGCGGTGAACTTCGTCCTCGAAAGCCGTCGCGCGTCCATCTCGGCGGTGCAGCGCAAGCTCAAGATCGGCTACAACCGCGCGGCGCGGATGATCGAGTCCATGGAAATGGCCGGTGTGGTCACGCCGATGAATACCAATGGCTCGCGCGAAGTGATCGCGCCGGGCCCGATGCGCGACTGATGCAACGCTCGCGCCTTACCCTAGAACGAGGATTCCCATGCGCCTGATTCGCATGCTGTTGGTTTCTGCCCTGGCCCTGTCCAGCCTGTCGGTGCATGCCGACCAGAAGGACGTGGCGCGCTTGACGCAACTGCTGGAAAAGTCCCAGACGTTGACCGCCCGCTTTTCCCAGCTGACCCTGGATGGCAGCGGTACCCAGTTGCAGGAAACCGCTGGTGAGATGGCCCTGCAGCGCCCTGGCCTGTTCAACTGGCACACCGATGCGCCCCAGGAACAGCTGATGGTTTCCGACGGCAAGAAAGTCTCGCTGTGGGACCCGGACCTGGAGCAGGTCACCATCAAGAATCTCGACCAGCGCCTGACCCAGACCCCGGCACTGCTGTTGTCCGGTGACGTGTCCAAGATCAGCCAGAGCTTCGACATCAGCGCCAAGGAAGCCGGTGACGTGATCGATTTCGTGCTCAAGCCCAAGACGCGTGACACCTTGTTCGACTCGCTGCGCCTGTCGTTCCGCAAGGGCATGATCAACGACATGCAGCTGATCGACAGCGTTGGCCAGCGCACTAATATCCTGTTCATGAACGTTAAGGCCAACGAGCCGATCGCTGCCAGCAAGTTCAAGTTCGACATCCCCAAAGGGGCGGACGTGATCCAGGAATAATTCGAGGTCGATTGCCAGCCCATGGACCTGTTTCGCAGCGATCCCATTGCCCAGCCGCTGGCTGCCCGCCTGCGCGCAAGCAACCTGGACGAATATGTCGGCCAGGAGCATCTGCTCGCCCGTGGCAAGCCGTTGCGCGAAGCGTTGGAGCAGGGCGCCCTGCACTCGATGATCTTCTGGGGTCCGCCGGGCGTGGGCAAGACCACCCTGGCGCGGCTGCTGGCGAAAGTCTCGGACGCGCACTTCGAAACCGTCTCGGCGGTGCTGGCCGGGGTCAAGGAGATTCGCCAGGCGGTCGAGGTGGCCAAGCAGCAGGCCGGTCAGTACGGCCGTCGCACGATTCTGTTCGTCGACGAAGTGCATCGCTTCAACAAGTCCCAGCAGGATGCCTTCCTGCCCTATGTGGAAGACGGCACGCTGATCTTCATCGGTGCCACCACCGAGAACCCTTCCTTCGAGCTCAATAACGCCTTGCTCTCGCGGGCTCGTGTCTACGTGCTCAAGAGCTTGGACGAGGCGGCCCTGCGGCGTCTGGTCGATCGCGCGCTGAATGAGGAGCGGGGTTTGGGCAAGCGTCGACTGCGCTTGGGTGACGAAGCCTTCGCCATGCTCATGGCGGCCGCCGACGGTGATGGGCGCCGCGTGCTCAACCTGTTGGAGAACGCGTCGGACCTTGCCGAAGACGGCGAGGAAATCGGCACCGAACTGTTGCAGAGCCTGCTGGGCGACACCCGTCGGCGTTTCGACAAGGGCGGCGAGGCGTTCTACGACCAGATTTCGGCCCTGCACAAGTCAGTGCGCGGTTCCAATCCGGATGCGTCACTGTACTGGTTCGCGCGTATGCTCGACGGCGGGTGCGATCCGCTGTATCTGGCACGTCGTGTGGTGCGCATGGCCAGCGAGGACATCGGCAATGCCGATCCGCGCGCGTTGCCCTTGTGCCTGTCGGCGTGGGACGTGCAGGAGCGCTTGGGCAGTCCGGAGGGCGAGTTGGCCGTGGCCCAGGCGATCGTCTACCTGGCGTGCGCGCCCAAGAGCAATGCTGTGTACATGGGCTTCAAGGCGGCCATGCGCGAAGCAGCCGAGCACGGTTCCCTCGAAGTGCCGCTGCACCTGCGCAACGCCCCGACCAAGTTGATGAAGCAGCTGGGCTATGGCGACGAGTACCGCTACGCCCACGACGAGCCCGACGCCTACGCGGCCGGCGAGGACTATTTCCCCGAACAACTGAGCCCGCGCCACTACTACCGACCTGTGCCCCGCGGCCTGGAATTGAAGATCGGCGAGAAGCTCAAACATCTGTCCAGCCTGGACGACAACAGCCCCCGACGGCGGAGAACCGAGTGATCCCGACCATCATCGCGGTCTCGCTGGGTGGGGTGGTCGGCACCTTGCTGCGGCTGTTTACCGCCACCTACATCAATGCGAACTGGCCACGCCTGTTCTATACCGGTACGCTGGCCGTCAATATCGTCGGCTGCCTGATCATCGGCTACCTGTACGGCCTGTTCATGATTCGCCCGGACATTCCGGTCGAAATCCGTTCGGGACTGATGGTGGGGTTCGTGGGCGGCCTGACCACCTTTTCCTCATTTTCGCTGGACACCGTGCGCTTGCTCGAAAGCGGCCAGGGACTGGTTGCCATGGGCTACTGCGCAGTGAGCGTATTCGGCGGCCTGCTGGCCACCTGGGCCGGCCTGGCACTGACTAAAATCTGACCAATACTGATAAACGAGAGACCGACATGCTCGATTCCAAACTGTTACGTAGCCAGCTTCAGGACGTAGCGGATCGCCTTGCCAGCCGTGGCTATGTCCTGGATGTGGCACGCATCGAGGCGCTGGAAGCCCAGCGCAAGACCGTGCAGACCCGCACCGAGCAACTGCAGGCCGAACGCAACGCGCTGTCCAAGTCCATTGGCCAGGTCATGAAGAGTGGCGGCGACGTCGACGCGTTGAAGGCGCAGGTCGAGTCCATCGCCGAAGAATTGGGCCGCGGCAAGGTCGAGCTGGAGCAATTGCAGGGTGAGCTGGACGGTATCGCCCTGGGCATTCCCAACCTGCCCCACGAATCGGTCCCGGTCGGCGAAGACGAAGACGGCAACGTCGAAGTCCGTCGCTGGGGTACGCCTGCCACCTTCGACTTCCCGGTGCAGGACCACGTCGCGCTGGGTGGCAAGACCGGCGGCCTGGATTTCGAAACGGCGGCCAAGCTGTCCGGCGCGCGCTTTGCCATCATGCGCGGCCCGATCGCTCGCCTGCACCGTGCCCTGGCGCAGTTCATGATCAACCTGCACGTCAGCGAGCATGGCTACGAAGAAGCCTACACCCCGTACCTGGTCCAGGCACCGGCCTTGCAGGGCACCGGCCAGCTGCCCAAGTTCGAGGAAGACTTGTTCAAGATCAGCCGTGACGGCGAGGCCGATCTGTATCTGATTCCTACGGCTGAAGTGTCGCTGACCAACATCGTGGCCGGCGAGATCCTCGACGTCAAACAGCTGCCCCTCAAGTTCGTTGCCCATACGCCGTGCTTCCGCAGCGAAGCCGGTGCGTCGGGGCGCGACACCCGCGGCATGATCCGCCAGCACCAGTTCGACAAGGTCGAGATGGTCCAGGTGGTCGAGCCGTCCAAGTCCATGGAAGCGCTGGAAAGCCTGACTGCCAACGCCGAACGCGTGTTGCAGGCCCTGGAGCTGCCGTACCGCGTCCTGGCGCTGTGCACCGGCGACATGGGTTTCAGCGCCGTGAAGACCTACGACCTGGAAGTCTGGGTGCCGAGCCAGGACAAGTACCGCGAGATTTCCTCGTGTTCCAACACCGGTGATTTCCAGGCGCGCCGCATGCAGGCCCGCTTCCGCAATCCGGAAACCGGCAAGCCTGAACTGGTGCACACCTTGAACGGCTCCGGCCTGGCGGTCGGTCGTACCCTGGTGGCGGTGCTGGAAAACTATCAGCAGGCCGACGGCAGCATCCGCGTGCCCGAGGTTCTCAAGCCTTACATGGGCGGCCTCGAGGTCATCGGCTAAATGGAGTTCCTACCGCTTTTCCACAAACTGCGCGACAGCCAGGTCCTGGTGGTGGGCGGGGGCGAGATCGCCCTGCGCAAGTCGCGCCTGCTGGCCGAAGCGGGCGCGGTGCTGCGGGTGGTTGCGCCGAGCATCGATCCGCAACTGGCCGAGCTGGTGCGCGGCAGCGGCGGACAGATGCTCGACCGAGGCTACCTGAGCCACGACCTGGACGGCTGTCAGCTGGTGATTGCCGCCACCGACGATGAACCGCTCAACGCCCAGGTGTCGGCCGATGCCCGCGCGCGCTGCGTCCCGGTCAACGTGGTCGACTCTCCGGCGCTGTGCACGGTGATCTTCCCAGCCATCGTCGATCGCTCGCCGTTGGTGGTGGCGGTCTCCAGTGGGGGGGACGCGCCCGTGCTGGCCCGTCTGATCCGCGCCAAGCTGGAAACCTGGATTCCCTCGACCTATGGCGAGCTGGCCGGCCTGGCGGCGCGCTTTCGGCAGAAGGTCAAGGCGTTGTACCCGGACGTCACTCAGCGCCGTGCGTTCTGGGAGGAAGTGTTCCAGGGCCCAATCGCCGACCGTCAACTGGCCGGGCAGGGCGCCGAGGCCGAGCGCATGCTGCAGGCCAAGGTCGACGGCGCGCCGCCCCATGCGCCCGGTGAGGTGTACCTGGTGGGCGCGGGGCCGGGCGATCCGGACCTGCTGACCTTTCGCGCGCTGCGCTTGATGCAGCAGGCCGATGTGGTGCTGTACGACCGCCTGGTCGCGCCGGCGATTCTCGATTTGTGCCGCCGCGACGCCGAGCGTGTGTACGTCGGCAAGCGTCGCGCCGAGCACGCCCTGCCGCAGGAACAGATCAATCAGCAGCTCGTGGCGCTGGCCCAGCAGGGTAAGCGTGTGCTGCGCCTCAAAGGCGGCGATCCGTTCATCTTCGGTCGTGGCGGTGAAGAGATCGAAGAGCTCGCCGCTCACGGTATTCCCTTCCAGGTGGTGCCCGGCATCACTGCGGCCAGTGGTTGTGCGGCCTATGCCGGGATTCCGCTGACCCACCGCGACTACGCGCAATCGGTGCGCTTCGTCACCGGGCACCTCAAGAACAACACCAGCGACTTGCCCTGGCACGATCTGGTGTCACCGGGGCAGACGCTGGTGTTCTACATGGGCCTGATCGGTTTGCCGATCATCTGTGAAGAGTTGATCCGCCACGGGCGTGGCGCGGATACACCGGCGGCGTTGATCCAGCAGGGCACCACGGTGAACCAGCGGGTGTTCACCGGCACGCTGGCGGATCTGCCACGCATGGTTGCCGAGCACGAAGTGCACGCTCCAACCTTGGTGATCGTGGGTGAAGTAGTGGTACTGCGGGAAAAGCTCGCCTGGTTCGACGGCGCGCAATACCGTTGAGCAGACGCTGCCGATCAACGCCGGCGCACGCCGGCGATGATCGGTGTGCCGCTGTGCGGATCACGCAACAGCTCGCATTTCACGCCGTATAGCCGTTCGATCAATGCCGAGGTCACCACCTCTGCCGGTGGGCCTTCGGCAACGATCCGTCCATCGTGCATGGCCACCAGATGATCGGCGTAGCGGCAAGCGCTGGAAATGTCGTGCACCACCATGACCACGGTCTTGCCGACGGCGGCGAGGTCGCGAATCAGTTCCAACACTTCAATCTGATGGCCCAGATCCAGGGCAGACGTCGGCTCGTCCAGCAGGAGCAGAGGTGTGGCCTGGGCGATCGCCATGGCGATCCAGGCGCGTTGCCGCTGGCCGCCGGACATCGACTCCAGAGGGCGGTCGGCCAGCGCTTGCAGGTCGGCGACCGCCAGCGCGGCCTCGACGATACGCTGGTCGTGCTCGGACCACTGGCGCAGCGGGCCCTGATGGGGTTGTCGACCGAAGCGAATCAGCTCCTGGACCGTCAAGCCATCGGGCGCCGAAGCGTCCTGAGGCAACAGGGCCAGGCGCTGGGCGACCTGCCGGGTCGGCAGGCGGGCGATGTCCCGGCCGTCGAGCACCACCGCGCCGTGGCTGGCCTTGTGCAGCCGACAGAGCCCGGCAAGCAGGGTCGACTTGCCGCATCCGTTGGGGCCGACGATGGCGGTGACCCGTCGCATGGGCACGTCCAGGGACAGGCGCTCGATCACGGCTGTGCGGCCATAGCCCAGGCTCAGGTCCTGCGCGTTCAGGCGGGCAGGTTCAGCGTTGGCATCCAGCAGGGCCGGGTCCAGACTCATGGGGTGCTCCGTAAGGGTTGGCGGATCAGAATCCACAGCAGATAGGGGCCGCCGACGACGGCGGTGACGATGCCCACCGGGATTTCCACCGGCGCCAGGACGGTGCGGCCACTCCAGTCGGCGCAGACCATGAGCAGGGCGCCGGCCAGCCCGGCATTGACGACGGCGACGCCGCGGTGCCCGGACAGGTAGCGCGCCATCTCCGGCGCAGCCAGTGCGATCAGTCCGACTGGCCCGACCACGGCCACGGCCAGGCCGGTCAGCAGGACCGTCAGGGCCAGGATCAGCAGGCGCACCCGTGCCACGTCGATGCCCAGGCCGCGGGCCACGCTGTCGTTGAAGCGCAGGGTGGCCAGTGCCCGGTTCAGTCCTTTCGCGCAGGGAATTGCCAACAGCAATGCAATGCCCAGCAGTTGCACCGCCAGCCATGGTCGGGCGCTGAGGCTGCCGACGGTCCAGGGGTAGGCCTGGTTGGCGCTGTCGAGGTCGGTGCGCGCGAGCATCAGGTTGGTCAGCGCGCCGAACACCGCCCCAACGCCAATGCCCACGACGATGAACCGATACCCCCGTGCGCCGCTGCCACCGGCCAGGCCGAAGGCCAGCGCGGCGGCGGTCATGGCGCCGATCAGTGCCAGGGCGGGCGGTGCGAGGCTGGTGGGCACGGCCACGATGGAGGCGACGGCGAACGCCGTGGCACCGTCGTCGATGCCAATCACGCCGGGGGTGGCCAGGCGATTGCGCGCCAGCGTCTGCAACAGGCAGCCGGCGATGCCCAGCGCGGCGCCGGTAAACAGCCCGGCCAGCAGTCGCTCCAGCCGCAGTTCGCGGACCAGGAAAACCTGCATCGGCTCACCGACCCCGAACAGGGCGCGCACTGCGCTGATGGCGTCGATGTCGGCTGAACCGCTGGCCAGACTCAGCGCGCCGGCCAGCACCAAGGCCAGGCTCAGGATCAGGCCTGCCAGACAGGCGCGGCGGTCGACCAGCACCGACCAGTTGCCGCTGCGCAGCAGCCAGTGGCCTGGAGGGATCGAGCGCTTCACAGGCGCGGCATCCGCTGTCCGCGAACCACGGCGATCAGAATCGGCGCGCCGATGAACGCGGTGATGACCCCGATGGGCAGTTCGTAGGGGCGCACGGTCAGGCGCGAAATGATGTCGGCGCTGATCAGTACGCAGGGGCCGAGCAACAAGGCCGGTAACAAGGTGCGGCGGATGTCCGGTCCGACCAGGCGGCGTGCCATGAACGGCACGATCAGGCCGACGAAGCCGATTGGCCCCGCTGCGGCCGTGGCCGTACCCACCAGTATCGCCACGGCAACCAGGGCCCACAGGCGGGTCAATTGCGGATGGTGGCCTAGCCCGGCGGCCACGCGCTCGCCCAAGGCCAGGCTGGCCAGTGGCCGGATTACCGGAAGCAATAGCAGCAATCCGCCGATCACACCGGGTAGGCTCCAGAGGACGGTGTCGCCGGAGCGACCGGCGAGGGCGCCGATGACCCAGAAGCGGATCTCGTCGGCACTGCGCTGATCGTGCAGCAGGATCAGCGAAGTCAAGGCCGCCAGCAGGCTGCTGAACGCCGCGCCTGCCAGTACCAGCCGCACCGGGTCGTCGCCCAGGCTGCCGACGCGGCTGACCAGCAGCACCAGCGCACAGCCCACCAGCGCGCCGGCGACGGCAACGCCGAGGTTGACCGTCGCCGAGCTCGCGCCCAGGGCGACGGCGATCACCACGGCCAGCGAAGCACCGGCACTGACGCCGAGCATGCCGGGCTCAGCCAGGGGGTTGCGCGTGGTCGCCTGCAGCACGATGCCCGCCGCACCCAGCGCGGCACCGACCAGCAGGCCGAGCAGGGTTCGCGGCCAACGCAGCTGGAACAGCACGAAGCGCTCCTCGCTGCTGCCCTGGCCCAACAAGGTGGACAGCGCACGCCAGGGCCCGGCGTCGCCGGCCCCCAACAGCAGGCTCGTCACCATGACGAGCGCCAGCAGGGTGGCACACCGATACACCCTCCAGCGGTAGCGGTTGACCAGGGTTGGCGCGGGCAGGGTTTGGGTCATGAACAGAACCGGGCCTAGGGGGCGAGGATGCGCTGCAGGTCGTCCAGCACCTTGTGCGCGGCCAATGGCCCCGAGCCGCTGGCCCAGACCTGACCGTCGACGGTCGCCACGTGGTTCTGCCGCACGGCGTGCAGACGCGTGAACGCCGGTTGCTGGCGTGCCGCTTCCAGGGCGCTGGCACCGTCGGCGTTCAGGCTGGCGACGAACAGCCAGTCGGCGTCGATCCGGCTCAGGTTTTCCAGGCTGAGGACATCGCTGTGCGGCCCTTTCAGGCCGTTGGCCAGTTCGGTGGTCTGCAATCCGACCTTGTGCAGCATCTGCCCGACGAAGATCCGGCCGGACATGGCGATCGGGCCTTGTGGGTTCCAGCGCACCACAGAGACTCGCTGTTCGGCGGGCAGACGCGCCTTGAGCTCGGCGGCGCGCTGGTCGATGGCGGCGAGCACCTGCTGGCCTTGCGCCTGACGATCCAGGGCCAGCGCATAGAACGCGGTGGTGGCCTGCCAGTCGTTCATGCTCGAGTTCTTCGACGCCACGGTCGGCGCGATGCGGCTATAGGTGGCGAACAGTTCCTGACTGACGCCGGCAGGCGCCAGGATCAGGTCGGGCGCCAGCTTGAGGATGGCCTCCAGATTCGGCGCCCGCGCCGTACCGACGATCTGTGGCTGGCCGGCGCGTTCCTGCAGGTAGGCCGAGACCTGATCGCTGCCGCGGGTCGAAACGGTACCCACCGGTTGCACGCCAACCGCCAGCGCGGCGTCCAGGCTGCTCTCGTCGAGGGTGATCACCCGGGTGGGCGAGCCTTGCAGGGTGACGGGCCCATAGGGCGTGTCGAGGGTGCGTGGTGCGGCCAGGGCCCAGGTGCTGGCGAGCAGGGTGCAGAGCGCGAGGCAAAGGGGCTTGAGCATGGTTCAGACTCTTCTTAGAACGAGGTGGTGACGGACGCGAAGTAGGCGCGTCCGGGTTCGTTGTAGGTCTGGGCGCCGGCCGAACTGGCGCCGCCTTCACGGTACTGGCGCTTGTCGAACAGGTTGTTCACACCGACCCGCACACTCAAATGTTCGTTGAACGCATAGCCGCTGCTCAGCCCGGCAATCGCGTAGGGAGCGACGTCTTTCTGGGCCAGGTCGTCGTAGACCGCACCGGTACGGGTATTGAGCGATGGCGCTTCCTGCTTGCCGAACCAGGTAGCGTTGGCCTGGAACGACAGTTTTTCGCTGGCCTGCCAGTCCAGAGTGGTGTTGAGGGTGTACTTGGGGATCACGCTGAGCGGCTCCCCGGTATCACGGTTCTCGGACTCGATCATGTAGGTCAGGTTGGTGTTCCAGTCCAGCTCGGGGGTGAGGGTGATGAACAGGTTGCCTTCCACGCCCTCGACCACCGCCTTGCCCGAGTTCTCCCATTGCAGCACGCGAGCGCCGCTGTTCAGGCGGTAGAGCGGGTCGATCCCGCCGACGATCTTGTTCTTGTAGTCATTGCGGAAGTAGGTCGCGCTGGTGCGCCAGGTGCCCTTGTCGTAAGCCAGCCCCAGCTCCTTGTTGACGCTGATTTCGGGCACCAGGTTTTCATTGCCCACCAGGTAGCAGCCGCCGTTGTTGGTCTGGGCGATGCTGCAACCCTGGCCACGGCTGTACAGCAGGTAGTTGGGATTGGACTGGTAGAGGTTGGGCGCCTTGTAGGCACGCGCGATGCCGCCCTTGAGGGTCAGATCGTCGGTCAGCTTGTGCGAGGCGTTCAGGCTGGGGCTGAAGTTGTCGCCGAAGGTCTCGTGGTGGTCGTAGCGCAGGCCCGGAGTGACGATGGTATCGGGCGTCGCCTCGATGTTGTCTTCCACGAACACGGCGAAACTGCGCGCGGTGATCTTGTCGGTGCTGCGGTCCACGCCCAGGGCGCCTGCGGCACCGCCATTGCCGTCAAACGATTGCGAACTGAGGGCGCCAGGGTCGCTCATCGACTCGTACAGGTACTCACCGCCCAGGGTGAGGACCTGCTCTGCGCCCCAGCTCAGGGG
This sequence comes from Pseudomonas sp. PS01301, assembly GCF_029960215.1. NCBI lineage: Bacteria > Pseudomonadati > Pseudomonadota > Gammaproteobacteria > Pseudomonadales > Pseudomonadaceae > Pseudomonas > Pseudomonas sp. PS01301. The sequence continues at coordinate 20,863 of NZ_JASCPM010000010.1, forward strand.
CAGGTTGACCTCGCTCGCCGCGCGGGTGTTGCGCAACCGTGATTCGAAGCGTCCGGAGCCGTTGGGCGCGCCCTCCGGGCCACCGGCGAGGCCTTCGCGCAGGCGGTTGTTGCGGGTGAAGTCATAGGTCAGGGAAGACTGGCTGCTGCCCCACTCATAGTCGCCGTGGTGGGTGATGCCGAAGCTCGAGCGGTGCAGTACGTTGCTCTCCTTGCCCAGCTGGCTGTTGACGAAGTCGCTGCCGACGTTGTTCATCGTGTCACCGGTGTAGATATTGCCCTGGCGACTGTAGCTGGCTTCCAGGTCCACGGTGTTCTCGGGGTCGAGCTTCCAGCTCAGCAGGCCGTTGACGTCCTTGTTGCGTACGCCTTCGCGACCGGCGACCAACGAGCCGGGATCGGCCTGGTAGCTGCTGTTGATGTCGGCGTCGTCGGCATCGGTCTTGTTCGCGCTGCCATACACACGGAAGATCAGATCATCGGTCAGCGGTCCGCTGAGGTTGAAGTTGGCCCGCTTGCCGGCGCCCTCGGCGCTGTCTTCGGGTTGCAGGGCGTAGACGGTCATCGACCCGTGCAATTCGTCGGTCGGCCGTTTGGTGATGATGTTGACCACGCCACCCATGGCCCCGGAGCCATAGCGCGCTGCGGCCGGACCCCGGAGGATCTCGACGCGTTCGACTTCCTCGGCCGGTACCCAGTTGGTTTCGCCACGGGTGTCGCGGTCGCCGTTCCAGCCGTAGCGCACGGCGTTGCGCGACGAGGACGGCTTGCCGTCGATGAGGATCAGGGTGTTCTCCGGGCCCATGCCGCGCAGGTCGATCTGGCGGTTGTTGCCGCGGTTGCCGCTGGCGCTGTTGCCGGTCAGGTTGACACCCGGCTCGCGACGAATGATTTCCGACAGGTCGTTGGTGGGCGGGCGCTTCTTGATGTCCTCGGCGGTGATGATCGACACCCCGGGTGCCTGCTTGAGCTCCTGCGCTGCGGTTCCCAGAATCCGGGTTTCCTCGAGCTGCAAGGCCTGCTCGCTGCCATCCACGGGCAGGTCGGTAGGTTGAACCGGGATACGCTGGGAATTCGTGGATGCCGATTCGGCAAAGGTCGGGGGTGCAAGCGCGGCCAGCAAGGCGACGGACAGGTGGCTCAAGTTCAAGCGCATCGGGGCTCTCCAGCAATTCAGTGGCGTGACGAGAGCGACCGGGAAGGGGAAGAGCTATGGAGCAGCCATGATCCGGAGCGCTCGACACGAGGTGCGAGCGCAGATGATAGTTTTTCGCATTTGAGAGTAAAGCGCATTTACAATCTATACAATTTGTCTGTAACTAGATGTAAATGACGCTGCAAAGCGCTTGATCGAGGCTTCGACGATGTGGTTGCCGACACACCGGTTGCACCGACAATCGCTGCCGCGTCTATTTTGGAATGGGTTGAACGTCCTGAATAACGGCATTGCCACGCCTGATCAGCACAAAGTTGTCGCCCATCTGCACCCATTGGCTGTCGATGTCCGGTTGCTTGAGGCCGGCAGCCTTCCAGCCCGTGAAGGCCGATTCAGGGAGGGCATAGTTGGGCGGAACACGGTCGCCTTTGCCCAGCGAAACCATCTGCGCACCGGTGCCTGGCGCTGGCAGGACTTCGATGGCGAAAGTGGCGGTCGACGCAGCCGACAGCAGTGCGCCCGTGATGCACAGCGAAGCGAATAGAGTGCGGCTCATCGGCAGAGCTCCTGAATAAGTGGCGTTGAGCCATTGTCGCCCCATTCGCCACGCACGGCCAGTGCGCGGCGAGGGAGCACGGGTCAGTCTCGAGCCAGGGCCAGGGCAACGCCTTGGCCACCACCGATGCACAGGGTTGCCAGACCCTTGCTGGCGTCGCGGCGCAGCATCTCGTGCAGCAAGGTCACCAGGACCCGGCAACCCGAAGCACCGATCGGGTGACCCAGGGCTATGGCACCGCCATTGACGTTGACCTTGCTCGCGTCCCACCCCAGGACCTGGCCCACCGACAACGCCTGGGCGGCAAAGGCTTCGTTGGCCTCGATCAGGTCCAGTTGATCCAGGCTCCAGCCGGCCTTTTCCAGGCAGCGGCGCGTCGCCGACACCGGGGCGATGCCCATCACCGCCGGATCCACGCCGGCATTGGCGTAGGCGGCGATGCGCGCCAGTACCGGCAGGCCCAGCGCTTGCGCCTTGGCCGCACTCATCAGCAGGACCGCGGCGGCGCCGTCATTGAGCGACGACGCATTGCCAGCCGTCACGCTGCCATCAGGCTTGAAGGCGGGCTTGAGCTTGCCCAAGGTTTGCGCGGTGGTGCCGGCGCGGGGCTGCTCGTCGATCGTGAAGGGCAGGGGGTCGCCCTTGCGCTGCGGGACGTCGATGGGCGTGATCTCGGCGGTGAAGCGACCTGCCTCGATGGCCGCCACGGCCTTTTGCTGGGACTGCGCCGCGAAGGCATCCTGCGCTTCTCGGCTGATGCCGTACTGTTCGGCGAGGTTTTCCGCAGTGATGCCCATGTGGTAGTCGTTGAAGGCATCCCACAGGCCGTCCTTGATCATGCTGTCGACCAGGGGTGCGTTGCCCATGCGCAGCCCGGTGCGGGCCGCTGGCAATACGTAGGGCGCCAGGCTCATGTTTTCCATGCCACCGGCAATCACCACCTCGGCATCGCCGCAACGGATGGCCTGGGTCGCCAGGTGCACGGCCTTGAGCCCCGAACCGCAGACCTTGTTCAGGGTCATGGCCGGTACCGCGCTGGGCAGCCCGGCAAACAGGGCCGCCTGACGCGCCGGGTTCTGCCCGGCACCGGCCGTGAGCACCTGCCCCAGAATCACTTCGTCGACCTGCGCCGGGTCCAGGCCGGTCTGTGCAAGCAGCCGGCGGATCACCGCGGCGCCCAGCTCGACGGCGGGCACGCTTGCCAGTGAACCCTGAAAACTGCCTACGGCCGTGCGTGTGGCGGCTACGATAACGACGTCTTGCATGGAGGAGTCCTCGGTAGGTGGGCCGGTGGCCTTGTTCTTGTGGGGCGCGGACAGCGCAGGACGTACCGGAAATACAGCGACGGCACAGGGCGATTGTCGGCCCTGTGCACTGATTTGATAAGTTGCATTTTCAAACGGGTTGATAAGCAAAGCAGAACAATGGCGAAGACAGCCGCCGCGATCAACCGCCGGTCATGTTCATGAAACGCACCACCTGCACATCGTCGTCCAGGCGGAAGTTGTGGCTCCATGGCTTGAGCTGCATGGCCTTGATGATTGCCTGTTCGAGCACTTCCGGCTGGCCGGGATGCTCGCGCAGCACCTGCTTGAGGTCTGCCGAGTGCTCGTTCCCCAGGCACAGCAGCAGCCGGCCTTCGACAGTCAGGCGCACTCGGTTGCAGGTCGCGCAGAAATTGTGGCTGTGCGGGGAGATGAAGCCGATGCGAGTGCCCGGCGCCTGAGGAACGCGCCAGTAACGTGACGGGCCCTGGGTGGAATCCGTGGACGGGAGCAATTCGTAGCGTTCGGCGAGCCGTGCGCGGACCTGCTCGCTGGAGTAGAAGGCCTCGGCGCGGCTGTGCTCGCTGATCGCACCCAGGGGCATTTCCTCGATGAAGGAAATGTCCAGGCCGCGCTCGATGGCAAAGGCCACCAGATCGACGACTTCGTCATCGTTGCGGCCCTGCATAACCACGCAGTTGAGCTTGGTATGGCGGAAACCGGCAGCATTGGCCGCGTCGATGCCAGCGATCACCTTGTTCAGGTCGCCGGTACGGGTGAGTTCGCGGAAACGTGCCGGATCGAGGCTGTCCAGGCTGATGTTCAAGCGCTTGAGGCCGGCGTCGAACAACGGCTGGGCCAAGGTCGCCAGCTGCGAGCCGTTGGTGGTCATGCACAGTTCCTGAAGGCCGGGCAGGGCGGCGATGCGTCGGCACAGATCGACGATGCCCGAACGCACCAGGGGTTCGCCCCCGGTCAGGCGGATCTTGCGCGTGCCCAGGGCGACGAAGCTGGCTGCCACCTGTTCGAGCTCTTCGAGGCTGAGAATCTGTTTGCGCGGCAGAAACGTCATGTCTTCGGCCATGCAATACACGCAGCGGAAATCACAGCGGTCAGTAACCGACAGTCTCAGGTAATCGACTTTGCGGGCGAAGCCATCGTGCAGGGTGCGCTCAGGGGTGTGCATCAGGGGTACCAGTAAAGGGCATGACCATTTCGACTGCCAACGCCGTACAGGCGTTGCAAAAAAAATGCAGACCTTGAAGGTACGCGCCACACCGGGGTCAAGCCAATCGCTTTTTTCAATGCGCCCATCGACAAGGTCGATGAGCGCCCCCGGTGCGGATACCGATCAGGGCATCTGCGGCAGCTCGTTCGGGCGCAAGTCGAACACCAGCACCTCGGCATTGACCCCATTGGCCAACTGCAGCACGGTTTCCTGCCGCAGGCGCACGCCATCTCCTTCGTTCAGGCGCTGGCCGTTGAGTTCGACACTGCCGGTGGCCACGTGCACATAGGCGTAGCGGTTGGCCGCAAGTGTCAGCGTGGCCTGCTCCTCGCCATCGAACAACCCGGCATACACCCGCGCATCCTGGCGGACATGCAACGAGCCTTCGGCGCCATCGGGCGAGATGATCAGCTGCAGGCGACCGCGTTTCTGCTCGGCGGAAAAGTGCTCCTGCTGATAGCGCGGCTTGGCGCCTGCCACTTCGGGCACGATCCAGATCTGCAGGAAATGCACGGGATCGACGTCGCTATGGTTGAACTCGCTGTGGGCGACGCCGTGGCCGGCGCTCATCAGCTGCACATCGCCGGGGCGAATCACCGAGCCGGTGCCCAGGGTGTCCTTGTGCGCCAGGGCGCCTTCCAGCACGTAGGAGAAGATCTCCATGTCGCGGTGCGGGTGCTGACCGAAGCCCTTGCCAGCGCTGACGCGGTCGTCGTTGATCACCAGCAGGTCGGAGAAGCCCTGTTCCTGAGGGTTGCGATAATGCCCGAAGGAAAAGGTATGGAAGGATTGCAGCCAGCCGTGGTTGGCGATACCGCGATCCGAGGCTTTGCGAAGTGCGAGCATGACGTTCTCCCGAGTGAAGGTGCCCAGCGGTGGGAATGCTGTGCGATGGATCAAGAGTATGCGTTCTTCGCAAGAGGATAAATCCGTCGAAGCGGTCAGGACTGTCGCGCTGAAGTTGACAGTGAACCGTGGTGCACTTGCTGATGCCTGTGGGGCTGGGTTATAAGCTAATGCTGCATAGTTATAAATGGCTATAACAGAAGTTGATATCCTGCCGCCCGGCTACCGCTCCCGCGATGCTGAATCTGATGTGTAGGACGTAAGAATGGAAGTAGGTACCTGGGGTTTCACCATTGCCGGATTGGTCGTGGGCTTCATCGTCGGCATGACTGGCGTAGGCGGCGGCTCACTGATGACGCCGATTCTGCTCTGGTTTGGCATCAATCCAGCCACGGCGGTCGGCACCGATCTGTTGTACGCGGCCATCACCAAGGCCAGTGGCGTCTGGGTCCATGGACGCAACAAGAACATCGACTGGAAGATCACCGGCTGGCTGGCGCTGGGCAGCGTGCCGGCGGCAGCGTTCGTGCTCTGGTACCTGAAAAGCCTGAATGCCGAACCGCAGGCCATGGGCGTGGTGATCAAGCAAGCGCTGGCGGTCGTGCTGTTCCTGACGGCGTTGGCGATCCTGTTCAAGAAACGCCTGCAAGCCCTGGCCAGCCGCCATGCCGGGGATCGCTACAACCTCAGCCCGAACACCCTCAACGCGCTCACCGTGGTGACCGGCGTCGTGCTCGGAGTGATGGTCTCGCTGACCTCGATCGGCGCCGGTGCCTTGGGGACGGTGGCGTTGTTCATGCTGTATCCGTTCCTGGCGACCCGGCGCCTGGTGGGCACCGAAATCGCCCATGCCGTGCCATTGACTCTGGTCGCGGGCATGGGGCATGCCAGCATGGGTAACATGGACTGGTCATTGCTCGGGCATTTGCTGCTCGGCTCGCTGCCGGGGATCTACCTGGGCAGCCATCTGTCCGGGCGGGTTTCGGACGACATCCTGCGGCCCTGCCTGGCGGTAATGCTTCTGTTGATCGGTTACAAGCTTGCGTTCTGAGCCACTGACAGGAGGACAGACACCGTGAACGCCATCGACATCCGTCCGGCAGCGCCGGACCAGATACCCGCGGTTCTCGACTATGTCATGGCCGCCAGGGCCTCGATCTTCCCGCAGTTGGATGCCACCCAGGTCCCGGACGATCTGGCGCGCTTCGACGAGGTGTACCTGGGTTCGGATCAGGGCTGTTTTCTGCTGGCCTGGCAGGCGGGTCGCATCGTCGGCGCCATCGGCTACCTGCCCTATGACCAGCGCTTCAGCCAGCTGCAACTGCCGGCCAGCGATACAGTCGAGGTGGTCAGGCTGTTCGTCTCGCCGAGCTGCCGGGGTGCCGGGGTTGCCAGGGCGCTGTACGTAGCGCTGCTGGCGCAGGCGCGTCAGGCTGGTGTGGCCACGTTGTATCTGCACACCCATCCGTTCCTGCCCGGAGCGATCGCGTTCTGGCAGAAACAGGGCTTCGAAGTGATCGACGTCGAGTCCGATCCCGTCTGGCAGACGACGCACATGCGCCTCGATCTCGGCGAAGCGTCGAACAGGTCCACGCCTGCTTCAAGCTGAACCAACGGCCATGGGCGCCGGTCGGTGATAGACACACCGACAGCCAAGGAGCTCCCATGAAGCCCTATGTAATCTGCCACATGATGTCCTCCGTCGACGGTCATGCCCTGACCGACGGCTGGGCCCGGCCGTTCAAGAACGCCGCCGGCGAGCTGTACGAACGCTTGGCCAAACAGTTCGACTTCGACGCCTGGGCCTGTGGGCGCGTGACGATGCAGGAAATCGCTCACGACGAGGGTTACCCGTCCGGCCTGGCCAAGGGGCCGATCGAGCGGACGCACCATTTTGCCGATCGCTCGGCAAGTGCCTACGCCATTTCCATCGACCCCCAGGGCAAGGTCGGCTGGAAGTCAAACACGGCGTTGGATTCACACATCGTCGAAGTGCTCACCGAAGCGGTCAGTGACGATTATCTGGCCTATCTGCAATCGATCCAGGTGTCTTACATCTTCGCCGGCAAGGACTCCCTCGACCTGCATCAGGTGGTGGACATTCTCGGCCGGGAATTGGGCATCAAGCGCCTGGTCGTCGAAGGTGGTCCCCACGTCAGTGGCTCGTTCGTCAACGCCGGGCTGGTCGACGAGATCAGTGTCCTGCTGTTGCCGTTGGTGGATGGCCGGGGCGCGCATCCGGCGTCGTTCGAGATCGATGCCAAGCAATGGCAGCAGCCGACCTACCTGACACTCGACAGTGCCGAGGTGCAAGAGGGCGGCGCGGTGTGGCTGCGTTACCGGCAGCAGGAGCAGCCCACCGCCTGAGTTCCTGATCCAGGCCTAAGCGAGGGTCTGCGCGGGCACCCTGACCCAGCCCTCCATCAGGACCCGCGCGCTGCGGCTCATGATCGCCTTGGTGACTTGCCACTGGCCATCCAGCTGGGCGGCTTCGGCGCCCACGCGCAGGGTGCCGGAGGGATGGCCGAAGCACACCGTACTGCGCACGCCACCGCCGGCTGCGTGGTTGACCACGGTCCCGGGAATCGCGGCAGCCGTCCCGATGGCGACCGCGGCGGTGCCCATCATGGCGTGGTGCAGCTTGCCCATCGACATGGCCCGCACCGTCAGGTCGATATCGGCCGCAGCCACCGGTTTGCCGCTGGAAGCCACGTAATCGGCTGGGGGCGCGACGAAGGCGACCTTGGGCGTGTGCTGGCGGGTTTGCGCCTCTTCCAGACGCTGGATCAAGCCCATGCGCAATGCCCCGTGGGCGCGGATCGTCTCGAAGCGCGCGAGCGCCTGAGGGTCGCCGTTGATCGCGTCCTGCAACTCGCAGCCGCTGTACCCCAATGCGGCGGCATCGATGAAGATGGTCGGGATGCCGGCATTGATCATCGTCGCCTCGAACCGGCCCACGCCGGGTACGTCCAGCTCGTCAATCAGCTGCCCGGTGGGAAACATGGCCCCGGCCGCACCGTCGGCCTCGGCCGCCGGATCGAGAAACTCCAGTTGCACTTCGGCGGCCGGGAAGGTCACGCCGTCCAGTTCGAAATCTCCGGTCTCCTGAACCTCGCCGCCGCTCATGGGCACATGGGCAATGATGGTCTTGCCGATGTTGGCCTGCCATACGCGCACCGTGGCGATGCCGTCGTGCGGCACGCGAGTGGGATCGATGAGGCCCTGAGCGATGGCGAACGGGCCGACCGCTGCCGACAGGTTGCCGCAGTTGCCGCTCCAGTCGACGAAGGCGCTGTCGATGGACACCTGACCGAACAGGTAGTCGATGTCGTGCCCCGGCTGGCTGCTGGGGCTGACGATCACCGTCTTGCTGGTGCTCGACGTGGCGCCGCCCATGCCGTCGATCTGCTTGCCGTAGGGGTCGGGGCTGCCGATCACCCGCAACAGCAGGGCGTCGCGCGCCGGACCGGGCAGACGCGCCGCTTCGGGCAGGTCGGCGAGCCTGAAGAACACGCCTTTGCTGGTGCCACCGCGCAGGTAGGTGGCGGGAATGCGAAGCTGAGTCATAGGGCAGTCCTCAATGGGCGTCGGCGGCAGCGTGAGTGGGTGCGGTCGCCTGCAGGAAATCCTGGGCAAAGCGTTGCAGCACGCCGCCGGCTTCGTAGATCGAGACCTCTTCGGCGGTGTCCAGGCGGCAGGTGACCGGCACCTGCACGCGTTCGCCGTTGCGCCGTTCGATGATCAGGGTCAGCCGCGCCTGGGGCGTCAGCCGGCCAACCACGTCGAACACCTCGGTGCCATCGATGCCCAGGGTCTTGCGGTCCGTGCCCGCGTCGAACTGCAACGGCAGCACGCCCATGCCCACCAGGTTGGTACGGTGGATACGCTCGAAGCCCTCGGCGGCGATCGCTTCCACCCCGGCCAGACGAACACCCTTGGCCGCCCAGTCCCGTGAGGAACCCTGGCCATAGTCGGCCCCGGCGATGATGATCAGCGGCTGCTTGCGCTGCATGTAGGTCTCGATGGCTTCCCACATGCGCATGACCTGGCCTTCGGGTTCCAGGCGCGCGAGCGAGCCCTGGCGGACTTTGCCGTTCTCCACCACCATTTCGTTGAACAGCTTGGGGTTGGCGAACGTCGCCCGTTGCGCGGTCAGGTGATCGCCGCGGTGGGTGGCATAGGAGTTGAAGTCTTCTTCGGGCAGGCCCATTTTCGCCAGGTATTCACCGGCAGCACTGTCGAGCATGATCGCGTTGGAAGGCGACAGGTGATCGGTGGTGATGTTGTCCGGCAGCACTGCCAGCGGGCGCATGCCCTTGAGCGTGCGCTCGCCGGCCAGGGCGCCTTCCCAGTACGGCGGACGACGGATGTAGGTGCTCGCCGGGCGCCAGTCATACAGCGGCGCGACTTTCGGTCCGTGGTCCTCGTGCACGGCGAACATGGGGATGTACACCTGGCGGAACTGTTCGGGTTTCACCGACGATTTGACCACTGCGTTGACTTCCTCGTCGCTGGGCCAGATGTCCTTGAGGCGGATCGGCTGGCCCTGCGGGTCGAGGCCGAGCACGTCTTTTTCGATGTCGAAACGAATGGTGCCGGCAATCGCATACGCCACCACCAGCGGCGGCGAGGCCAGGAAGGCCTGACGGGCATAGGGGTGGATGCGTCCGTCGAAATTGCGATTGCCCGAGAGCACGGCAGTGGCGTACAGGTCGCGCTCGATGATCTCTTGCTGGATCACCGGGTCGAGCGCGCCGGACATGCCGTTGCAGGTGGTGCACGCGAAGGCGACGATGCCGAAGCCCAGGGTTTCCAGTTCCTCGGTCAGCCCAGCTTCGTCCAGGTACAGGGCCACGGTTTTCGAGCCCGGTGCCAGGGACGACTTGACCCAGGGCTTGCGCGTCAGGCCCAGGCGGTTGGCATTGCGCGCCAGCAACCCGGCAGCGATGACGTTGCGGGGATTGCTGGTGTTGGTGCAACTGGTGATGGCGGCGATGATCACCGCACCGTCCGGCATCTGCCCGGGCACTTCGCTCCAGGGGCCGGCGATGCCCTGGGCCGTCAAGTCGCTGGTCGCAATGCGCGCGTGCGGGTTGCTCGGCCCGGCCATGTTGCGTACGACGCCGGACAGATCGAAGCTCAGGTCGCGCTCATAGACAGCGTCGTCCAGGCTGTCGGCCCACAGGCCGGTCAGGCGCGCATAGTCTTCGACCAGTTGCACCTGCTGCTCTTCGCGGCCGGTGAGGCGCAGGTAGTCGATGGTCTGCTGGTCGATCGCGAACATCGCCGCTGTGGCGCCGTATTCCGGGGCCATGTTGGAGAGCGTGGCGCGGTCGCCCAAGGTCAGGGCGCGTGCGCCTTCACCGAAGAACTCCAGGTACGCACCCACCACTTTCTGCTGGCGCAGGTACTGGGTCAGGGACAGCACCATGTCGGTGGCGGTGATGCCCGGCTGCAATTGGCCAGTCAGCTTGACCCCGACAATTTCGGGCAGGCGCATCCACGACGCGCGACCGAGCATGACGCTTTCGGCTTCGAGCCCGCCCACGCCGATGGCCACCACGCCCAGCGCGTCGACATGGGGGGTATGGCTATCGGTGCCGACACAGGTGTCGGGAAAGGCAACGCCTTCGCGGACCTGGATCACCGGCGACATTTTCTCCAGGTTGATCTGGTGCATGATGCCGTTGCCCGGCGGAATGACGTCGACGTTCTTGAACGCCTTGCGCGTCCAGTCGATGAAGTGGAAGCGGTCTTCGTTGCGACGGTCTTCGATGGCGCGGTTTTTCTCGAACGCCCGCGGATCGAAGCCGGCGCTTTCCACGGCCAGCGAATGGTCGACGATGAGCTGCGTCGGGACCACCGGATTGACCAGCGCCGGGTCACCGCCCTGTGAGGCGATGGCGTCACGCAGGCCGGCCAGGTCGACCAGGGCGGTCTGGCCGAGGATGTCGTGGCACACCACTCGCGCCGGGTACCAGGGGAAGTCCAGGTCACGCTTGCGTTCGATCAACTGGCGCAGGGAGGCGTCCAGGGTGGCGGGGTCGCAACGGCGCACCAGGTTTTCCGCCAGTACGCGGGAGGTGTAGGGCAGGGTGGCGTAGGCGCCGGGCTGGAGGGCTTCGACGGCTTCTCGGGCGTCGTAATAGTCCAGCGGCGAGTTGGGTAATGACTTGCGGTGTTGTGTGTTCATCAGGTCGGCTCACGGTGCAAGGCATGGCAGAAGTTCGGCGGGGCGGCCTTCGCGGGCAGAGCCCGCTCCCACATGGACCCGTACGTGTTGAGCACTATGGGAATGTGGGAGCGGGGCGGGCGGCGAGCCATCTGCCCGCGAAGAGGCCCGCCAGGTCAGCGGCGATCCAGGGGTACGAACGCACGCTGTTCCACGCCCACGTATTCGGCGCTGGGGCGAATGATTCGATTGTTGGCCCGCTGTTCGAACACATGGGCTGCCCAGCCGGTCACCCGAGAGCAGACGAAGATCGGCGTAAACAGCTCGGTCGCGATGCCCATGAAGTGGTACGCCGAGGCGTGGTAGAAGTCGGCGTTGGGAAACAGCTTCTTCTGCTCCCACATGGTCTTGTCGATGGCTTCGGAGACGGGGTAGAGGACCTTGTCACCGGCTTCGTCGGACAGCTTCTTCGCCCAGCCCTTGATCACTTCGTTGCGCGGGTCGTTGTCTTTGTACACGGCATGGCCGAAGCCCATGATCTTGTCCTTGCGCTCGAGCATGGCCAAGGTGCCGCGCACCGCTTCTTCGGGCGACGCGAACTTCTGGATCATGGCCATGGCCGCTTCGTTGGCACCGCCGTGCAGGGGGCCGCGCAACGAGCCGATGGCTGCGGTCACGCACGAATACATGTCCGACAGGGTCGAGGCGCAGACGCGGGCGGTGAAGGTCGAAGCGTTGAATTCGTGCTCGGCGTAGAGGATCAACGAGACGTCCATGACCTTGCTGTGCAGTTCACTGGGTGACTTGCCATGCAGCAGGTACAGGAAGTGCCCGGCGAAGGTGTCTTCATCGCTGGTGCAACTGATGCGCACACCGTGGTGGCTGTAGCGATACCAGTAGCACATGATCGCCGGAAAGGCCGCCAGCAGGCGGTCGGTGACGTGTTCCTGCTGACCGAAGTTGCGCTCCGGTTCCAGCGTGCCGAGGAAGGAGCAACCGGTGCGCATCACGTCCATCGGATGGGTGCTGGACGGAATGCGTTCGAGCACTTCCTTGAGCGGCTGCGGCAAGTCGCGCAGGCTGCGCAGCTTACCCTGGTAGGCCGCCAGCTCGTCGTGGGTGGGCAGCTCGCCGTGCAGCAGCAGGTAGGCGACTTCTTCGAACAGCGCGTGCTCGGCCAGTTCGCGCACGTCATAGCCGCGATAGGTCAGCCCGGCGCCGGGCATGCCGACGGTCGACAACGCGGTTTGTCCGGCCACCTGGCCACGCAGGCCAGCGCCACTGAGTACTTTTGCTTCGGCCATTGTTTTCTCCGATCTTGGATTTGTTATTGGAATGCAGCGATCATTTTTTCTGCGCGAACAGCGCATCGAGTTTGCGCTCGAAGTCGTGGTAGTCGATGGCGTCGTACAGCTCCATGCGCGTCTGCATGGTGTCGATGACGTTCTGCTGGGTGCCATCGCGGCGAATCGCGGTATAGACGTTCTCGGCGGCCTTGTTCATGGCGCGGAACGCCGACAGCGGGTAGAGCACCAGGCCGACGCCGACGCCACCGAGCTGCTCGGTGGTGAACAGCGGCGTGGCGCCGAACTCGGTGATGTTGGCCAGAATCGGTGCTTTCACCCGGCTGGCGAACAGCTGGTACATCTGCAGTTCGGTGATGGCTTCGGGGAAGATCATGTCCGCACCCGCTTCGATGCAGGCTGCCGCGCGGTCCAGAGCTGACTCCAGACCTTCCACCGCCAAAGCATCGGTGCGCGCCATGATCACGAAGCTGTCGTCGGTGCGCGCATCCACCGCCGCCTTGATGCGGTCGACCATTTCCTGCTGGGAAACGATTTCCTTGTTCGGCCGATGACCGCAGCGCTTGGCGCCCACCTGATCTTCGATGTGCATGGCCGCGGCGCCGAACTTGATCATCGACTTGACGGTGCGGGCGACATTGAAGGCCGACGAGCCGAAACCGGTGTCGACGTCGACCAGCAATGGCAGATCGCACACATCGGTGATGCGGCGCACGTCGGTCAGCACGTCGTCAAGGCCGGTGATGCCCAGATCGGGAAGGCCCAGGGAGCCGGCCGCGACGCCGCCACCGGACAGGTAGATGGCCTTGAAACCGCCGCGCTGGGCGAGCAGGGCGTGGTTGGCGTTGATGGCGCCGACCACCTGCAAGGGCGACTCTTCGGCGAGGGCCTGACGGAAGCGTTGGCCGGGGCGGGTGGGCTGACTCATGATTGGGCTCCTGGGGTGTTGTTCTGGTTGGGTTCCAGGTAATGGCGTTCGACATTGCGCTTGGACGCGGCGATGTGCCGACGCATGAGCAACTCGGCCAGTTCGCCGTCGCGCTCGGCGATGGCGTCGAGGATACGGTGATGCTCGGCGAAAGCCTGGTGCGGACGGTTGGGCGTGGCAGAGAACTGGATGCGGTACATGCGCACCAGTTGGTACAGGTCATCGCAGAGCATCTGCACCAGCGTGCTGTTGCCGCTGCCCTGAATGATGCGGTAGTGGAAGTCGAAATCGCCTTCCTGCTGGTAGTAGCCGACGCCGGCCTGGAACGCGGCATCGCGTTCATGGGTGGCGAGCACCTCGCGCAACTCGTCGATCTGTGCCTGGCTCATGCGCTCGGCAGCCAGTCGACAGGCCATGCCTTCGAGGGATTCGCGGATTTCGTAGAGCTCTATCAGCTCGGCGTGATTGAGCGACACCACCCGGGCACCGACGTGGGGAATGCGCACCAGCAGGCGCTGGCCTTCCAGACGGTGGATGGCTTCACGCAGCGGTCCGCGGCTGATGCCATAGGTGCGTGCCAGTTCGGGTTCGGAGATCTTGCTGCCTGGGGCTATTTCGCCATTGATGATGGCCGCCTGGATGCGGCGGAACACGTTCTCCGACAGCGTCTCGGTTTCCATTGGAACGGCACTGGGCGGGGTCGTGAATTCCGGATCGGGAACGGGCAAGGGCGAAACAGAGGTAACGGACATATTGTCGACACCTGGGCAGGTAGTGACGAAAAAATAGTCCTGTTACAGCTTGCAGTCAAGGGCACTCGAAGGTAAGTGTCGACAATGTCCAAAAAAGATCGGGGGCCGAAGCCCCCGTTTCCGCTTTACTGCTCGTCGGCTGTGGGGTAATCCACATAGCCTTCCGGACCCTGGCTGTACCAGGTTTCCATGACGTCCTTGTTCAGCGGCAGCCCCTTGGCGAACCGATGGGGCAGGTCCGGGTTGGCCAGGAACGGCCGACCGAAGGCGATCGCATCGGCTTCACCGGCGTCCAGCGCAGCCTGCGCTTTTTCGTGGGTGTAGTCGGAATTGAGCACCAGGGTCCGGCTGAAGGCCTTGCGGATCACCGGGTGCACCGGCGGGCGATCGGCTTTGCCGAAGGTGCCGTCGAACGGCGGTTCGCGCAATTCCAGATAGGCAATGCCGATCTTGTCCAGCGCAGCGGCAGCGGCGGAGAACAGGGTTTCCGGATCGCTGTCGTTGACGCCCTGCGAATCGCCGTTGGGCGACAGGCGCACGCCGGTGCGTTCGGCACCGATGGTGTCGACAACCCGCTGGGTGACCTCGGTCAACAGGCGAATACGGTTTTCCACCGAACCACCATAGGCGTCGTCGCGGAAGTTGCTGTTGTCGCGCAGGAACTGGTCGATCAGGTAGCCGTTGGCGGCATGGATCTGCACACCATCGAAGCCGGCGCGCATGGCGTTCTTCGCGGCGTGCTCGTAGTCGTCCAGCAACCGCGGGATCTCATGGATGCCCAACGGCCGGGCTTCCACGTAGGGTTGCTTGCCGTCATAGGTATGGGTGTGGCCTGGCGCAGTCGTCGCCGAAGACGAAACCGGCTGTGCACCGCCGAGGAAGCTGGGGTGGACGATGCGGCCCATGTGCCACAGCTGCAGGTCGATGCGCCCGCCGGCTTCGTGCACGGCGGCGGTGATCTTCTTCCAGCCTTCGACCTGCTCGTCGCTCCAGATGCCTGGTGCGTAGGGCCAGCCCAGGCCTTCCTGGGTGATGCCGGTCGCTTCGGTGATGATCAACCCGGCGCTGGCGCGCTGGGTGTAGTACTCGATCATCAGGTCGGTGGGTACGTGGTTGCGAGTGGCGCGGCCGCGTGTCAGCGGGGCCATGAGGATCCGGTTGGGCAACTGCTGCTCGCCAACCTGGATCGAATCGAATAGAGAAGGCATCTAGGCTCCCTGATCTGTGAGTGGAAGGGCGGCTCAGGCTGCGCCGAGGGCCTTGATGATGGCGTCGTTGAACGCAGGGATGTCATCCGGGGTACGCGAAGTGATCAGGGTCCAGCCATTGGCGCCGCACTGTTTGACTTCCTGATCGACCCAGGCAGCGGCCTTGGCGTTGGTCAGGTCGAGGATGACGCTGGGGTAGGAGGTCAGGGTCTTGCCGGGAATCACGCCGGCGTTGATCAGCAGCCATGGGCCGTGGCAGATGGCGGCGACGACTTTGCCTGCATCGGCGAAGGCCTTGACCAGTTGCTGCGCATCGGTGTCCTGACGCAGGGTGTCGGCGTTGACGGTGCCGCCTGGGATGACCAGAGCGTCGAAGTCGCTGGCGCTCAGGCCCTGGATCTTGCTGTCGGACTCGACGGTGCGATCTTTCTCGGTGTCCTGCTGGAAGGTCTGCACGGTGCCGCCTTCGCTGGAAGCGTGGGTCACGGTGGCGCCGGCTGCACGCAGCGCTTCGACGGGCTTGAGCAGTTCGTCACGCTCGATGCCGGTGTTGGCGGTGATGAACAGGACTTTCTTGCCTTGCAGTTGGGTAGCCATGTGGATCTTCCTCGGGTCAGTTAAGGCCTGGCGTACCAGGCGATCAAAAAATCTGAGCGCGGAGGAAAATGGAAAGTTCAGGTGGATCGTTCACCGGTGGTGCACGCGGTCAGGCCCATGCACTGGCCCGACCGCGTGTTTATTGGCTCAATAGCCTTCGGCAAGGCCGGTGTTGCGGCGCGGGTCGTTGGCACCGTAGAAGCGGTTGTTGGCGACGGGCTTGCCACCCAGTGAAGGCGCGCCGACCAGGATCGCTGCCAGGTGGTTGGCGTCCTGTGGCTCGCCGAACTTGTGCCCCCAGCTCTCGAGGATCTTGCGCGTGTCCGGGCTGATGGCGAAGTGTTCCAGGTTGGTCACGTCGGGCATCCACTGTTGGTGGAAGCGGGGCGCATTGACCGCCTGCTGGATGTCCATGCCGTAGTCGATGACGTTGAGCATGGTCAGCAAGGTCGCGGTGATGATTCGACTGCCGCCGGGCGTGCCGACCACCATCACCGGCTTGCCGTCCTTGGTGACGATGGTCGGGCTCATGGACGACAGCGGCGTCTTGTAGGGCGCGATCGCGTTGGCTTCGCCCTGCACCAGGCCGTACATGTTGGCGACGCCGACCTTGGAGGTAAAGTCGTCCATCTCGTCGTTGAGCAGGATGCCGGTACCGCTGGCCATGACCCGTGCGCCGAACCAGCCATTGAGGGTGTAGGTGACCGAAACCGCATTGCCCCACTGATCGACGATGGAGTAGTGGGTGGTATTGCTCCCCTCATGGGGCGCCACGCCCGGTTTGATCTCGGCCGAGACACCCGCCTTGTTCGGCAAGATGCTGTTGCGGATCTTCGTCGCGTAGTTGGCGTCGAGCAGGTGAGCGATGGGGTTCTTGACGAAGTCCGGGTCGCCCAGGTAGCTGTTACGGTCCACATAGGCGTGGCGCATGGCCTCGATCTGGTAGTGCATGCCCTGCGCCGAGCCATAGCCCAGTTCGGCCATGGGGTAGCCCTGCAGAATGTTCATGATCTGGCAGATGACCACGCCGCCGGAGCTGGGCGGTGGTGCGGAGATCACGTGGTAGCCGCGGTAGTCGCACTCGATGGGGTCCAGCTCGCGGGTCTTGTACTTGTCGAGGTCGGCCTGGGTGATGATGCCCTTGCCGGCCTGGCTCGAATCCACGATGGCCTTGGCCACCCAGCCTTGATAGAAACCGGCGTTGCCCTTGTCGGCAATCTCCCGCAGGGTGCGTGCCAGATCCTTCTGCACCAGCTTGTCACCGGCCTTGAACGGCTGACCCTGGTTGAGGAAGATCTTCGCCGAGTCCTGGCTGTCCTTGCGGAAATCCTCGGTGGCGGTTTCCAGCAGGTCGACGTCGCCCTGACCGAGGGTGAAGCCCTCGTCGGCCAGCTTGATGGCTGGCGCGAGCAGGTCGGCACGCTTGAAGGTGCCGTATTTCTGCAGGGCCAGCTCCATGCCCGAGACGGTGCCTGGAATGCCCACCGACAGGTGGCCGTCGGTGCTCAGGCCTTCGATGACGTTGCCGGCCTTGTCCAGGTACATGTCCGGGGTGGCGGCCAGTGGGGCCTTCTCGCGGAAGTCCAGAAAGGTCTTGCGGCCATCGGCCATCTGCAGGGTCATGAAGCCACCGCCGCCGATGTTGCCGGCGGCCGGGTAGACCACGGCCAGGGCGTAGGCCACGGCGACGGCAGCGTCGACGGCATTGCCGCCGTCCGTGAGCACGTCCACGCCAACGTGGGTGGCCAGTTGCTGGGCGGTGACGACCATGCCGTTCTGGGCGGCGACGGGGGCGGGGGAAGCGGCGAACAAACAGGTGGGGGCCAGCGCGAACGCAACGGCGATCAGCGACTTTGGCAAGGGTTCGAGTTTCAAGCGTCGGCTCTCTTTTTTGTGAATGGGGAGCTGCGGGTGGTGAGCAACGAGGCGATTCATTTCGCCAGTCGCAAGGATAGCCGGGTTTCTCAATCCTGCTGGCGACAGGCGGTCAATGCGGTCAATTGTTGGCCCGAGCCGTCGAAGTTCTCCGTCGCCAGCCAGCGTTCGAATGCCGCGCGCCGCGCTGGCCATTCGCTGTCGATGATGGAGAACCACGCGGTGTCGCGGTTGCGGCCCTTGTACACCAGTGCCTGCCGAAAGATGCCTTCGAAGCTGAAGCCCAAGCGCTCGGCGGCCTTGCGCGAGGGCGCGTTCAAGGCATCGCATTTCCATTCGTAGCGCCGGTAGCCCAACTCATCGAACACCAGGCGCATCAGCAATTACTGCGCTTCGGTCGACACGGGGGTGCGTTTCATCAACGGCGAGAAAGTCACATGGCCCACTTCGATGACGCCATTGGCCGGGTCCATGCGCATCAAGGCCAGCGTGCCCACGGCCCGTTGGCTGCGCAGATCGATCACCGCCCAGTGTTGCGGATCCTGGCTGGCTGCCGCGGTTTGCAGGTGAGTGCGATAGCTGTCGAGGTCGGCGAACGGTCCGACGGGCAGGTAGGTCCAGTCGCTGCCGTCGCTCTGCTGGCAATAGCCCTGGAACAGATCCTCGGCGTGGGCCGCGACGTTCAAGGGGTCGAGGCGGCAATAGCGGCCTTCGATCACCGCATGGGCCGGGCGAGGGCGCGCGGTCCAGTCGGGCAGCGCGTGGCCGATGGGCTGCTGATGTGCGTTATGGTGCAGAGGCTGGTTGGGCATGGCGACTCCTGATCAGATCAGCGGGGGAGAAGGTGTGTCGACGCAATCAGCGCGGGTCCGGAACGATACCGAAGCCGCTCTTGGCTTCGCTGACGATACGCAGGTGCTGGCGCTCGCCTGGGTTGGCCTGCAGGCGCAGTTCGCGGTTCAGACGGCCCTTGCTGCAGAGCATGCCACCTTGCTTGTCGGTGGTGATGCCGACGATGTGTTCGCCAGGCGGCAGGTGAAAGGTGGCCACCTCGCCGACGGCCATCAACGCCGCCGGTTCGCGGTCGATCAGCAGCGCGACGTAGCAGCCGCCGCCCATGATGCCGATGTCGCGGTCCACCACCAGTTCGCTCGACGGCGTCAAGGGCTGTTGCCAGGCTGACAAACGATCTGCCGGGACAGCCTTGAGGTGCTCCGAATCGGCGCGAAACGAGGTACAACCCGACAAGCCCACTGCAATCAGCATTACCCAGAACACGCGCATCGACGGACCCCTGAAATGGCATTGTGATTGCACTCTAGCTCAAGCGAGGGCCGCCACGGAACGCCAGGCTGCCCGACCCGGTTCAGAAAAGTTTTGAAACAGGTTTCCGTCAGGGGCTGCGATGGGCAAGAATGATCCGGCTGACCCGTGCAGTCGCCACCCCGTGGGGGATCGGCTGCCCCGAGCGGACTGACCTGAACCTGTGGAGGTACCGTGGCACCTAGAGACCTGATGTTGGCCTTGATCGTGATCGTCGTCTGGGGCTTGAATTTCGTGGTGATCCGTTACGGCCTCGACGGCCTGCCTCCCATGCTGCTGGGCGGCCTGCGCTTCACCCTGGTGGCGATTCCCGCGGTGTTCTTCATTCGCCGTCCGAACCTGCCGCTGCGCTGGCTGATCGCCTACGGCGCGACCATTTCCCTGGGGCAGTTCGCCTTTCTGTTCGAGGCCATGGCCAACGGCATGCCTGCGGGCCTGGCGTCGCTGGTGTTGCAATCCCAGGCGTTCTTCACGCTGTTCTTCGCTGCCCTGTTCATCGGCGAACGCCTGCGTGCGGCCAGTGTGGTGGGGCTATTGGTGGCGGCAGGCGGGCTGGCGATGATCGGCCTGGAAAGCGATCAGGCCACACCACTGGTGGCCGTACTGCTGACCCTGTGCGCAGCCTCGATGTGGGCCATGGGCAACATTATTACCCGCCGTTTCGGCAATATCGACCTGGTCGCGCTGGTGATCTGGGGCGCGCTGATTCCGCCGCTGCCGTTCTTTGCGCTGTCGCTGTGGCTGGAAGGGCCGGCGTTGATCGAACGGTCGCTGCTGGGCATCGGCTGGAAGTCCATCGGCAGCCTGGTGTACCTGGCCGCGATCGCCACGGTGCTGGGTTATGGCCTGTGGAGCAAGCTGCTGTCGCGTTATCCGGCGGGCAAGGTGGCACCGTTTTCGTTGCTGGTACCGGTGGTGGGCTTGAGCTCCTCGGCCTGGATTCTCGGCGAGCGGCTGAGCGCCCTGCAGTGGTGGGGTGGTGCGCTGGTGATGGTGGGGCTGGTGATCAACGTGTTCGGCGGCAGCCTGATCGCTCGCCTGGCCCCGGCTCGCACGGGGGCGAAATCTCTGTAATGATGAGCCATCGATACGTCAAGGAGATGGAGCATGATGATCCGGTCGCTGACCCTCGCCTCACTGTTCGCCTTCGCCGCGCCGCTGCTGGCCGCCGACGGTGATAGCCCCCTGGCCCAGGACCGCGGACGGGCCCGGCCGTTGGTGGTGATCGCCCCGAGCTCGGTGGATCCCAACCTGCTGAAACTGCGCAAGGCGCTGGAAGAGCCCGCCAACCGCGACGGCTTCAAGCAGCGCGGAATGGTGCTCTACACCGTGATCAATACCATCGGCCAGCGTGACGGCAAGGACCTCGACCCGCAGGCGACCATGTCCCTGATCCGCGATTTGAAGCTGGGCGCCGGTTCCAGTCAGAAGTTCGTGCTGCTGGGCAAGGATGGCGAGAAAAAGCTCGAACAGGCGGGCTACGTGGAGCCTGCGCAGCTGTTCAGTACCATCGATCAATTGCCCGCAGCCGAGAAGGAGGCCAATGCGCCAGCCCCGGTCGCAGCCGCCGCGCAGGAGCCTACGAACAAGCCCGCCAAGGCCGCGAAACCGAGCAAGGCGCCGCAACCGCTGGACGATTGACGGCGCCTCGGTCGGCGGCACGCGGCTGCTTCAGACCATGTTGAGCCGCTGCTTGCGTTGCGGTGCGGGGTAGGCTAGATCCAGCGCGGCGAAGTCTTCGGCATCGAGTTTGATGTGCAGGGCGGCGGCGTTCAGGCGCACATGTTCGGCCGTGGAGGCTTTGGGGATGGCGATCACCCCTTCACGGCGAATGACCCAGGCCAGGCAGGCTTGCGCCGGCGTGACGCCGTGGCGCTGCGCAACCTGGCGCAATGCCGGTTGGTCGAGCAAGCGGCCGCCCTGGGCAATCGGACAGTAGGCCATCACCGGCATTGCCCGCTCGGCACACCAGGGCAGCAGGTTGAACTCGATGCCGCGCTCTTCCAGGTTGTACAGCACCTGGTTGGTCGCACAGCGTTCATCGTTCAGCTCGATCATGTCATCGACATCGAAATTCGACACGCCCCAGGCGCCGATCTTGCCCTGCTCACGCAGACGCTCGAAGGCGTCCACCGTTTCGCTCAGCGGGTACTGACCACGCCAGTGCAGCAGGTACAGGTCGATGTGCTCCACCTGCATGCGCTGCAGGCTGCGCTCGCACGCTTGCGCCACGCCCTTGAGGCTGGCGTTGTGCGGGTAGACCTTGCTGACCAGCGTGACCTGGTCCCGGCGACCCTGGATGGCCTGGCCGACGATTTTTTCAGAGCCGCCTTCGCCGTACATTTCGGCGGTGTCGAGCAAGGTCAGCCCCAGGTCGATGCCTTCCTGCAACGCGGCGATTTCCTGCCGGGCACGGGCCGGGTCTTCGCCCATGCGCCAGGTGCCCTGGCCAATGCGTGGAACCGGCCTGCCGGCAAGATCGATGCTGTTCATCGCAATGCTCCTCGATGGAAAAGGAATTGAGCGCCCCTGTAGCAGCGGCGCAAGCCGCGTCCGGCCTCGACGCGGTGGGTCACAATACCGCGGGGACCGCCGACGCGGCTCGCGCCGCTGCTACACGGAGCCTGTGGGTTGGGCAGTGTCATCGGGCTGCGGTTCAAACCGTCGGGTGACAGGGTCATTGGCGACGGTGGGCCGTGTGCTCCAGCAGCACTTCCATCAGCGCGTGTGCGGCGGCCGAAAGCTTGTGGTCCGGCAAGCGCATCAGGCCGATTCGGCGCTCGACGCTGGGCGACTCCAGCGGCACGCAGCGCGCGCCCAGCTCGTGCATCTGCTCGATGCACAGGGCCGGTACCGCGCTGACGCCCAGGCCATGGGCGACCATGCGCCCGATGGTGCTCAACTGGTGACTTTCGAACGCCACCGCCAGCTTGCCGTGCGCCTCGCTGACGGCGCTTTCCAGCAGCAGGCGGACCGCGGAAGGTCGCTGCAGCGCGATGAAATCATGGGCCAGCAGGGTTGCCCACGTCAGTACCGGTTGCTCGGCCAGCGACGAATCGGCCGGCACCACGGCCACGAAGCGGTCGGTGTAGAAGGGCGTGAACACCAATGACGAGGTGCTTTCCGGCTCGAAGCCGATGCCCAGTTCCACGCGGCGGTGACGAACCATCTCCACCACTTGCTCGTTGATCACGTCATGCACCGCGACATTGACCCGTGGATGGCGGTCGCGAAAGATCCGCAGGGCCCCAGGCAACAGGTTGCCGGCGAACGACGGCATGGCCGCGATGGACACCTTGCCCAATTGCAGGGTGAAGTGCTGGCGCAGCAACTCCTCGGTGTTGTCCCAATCCGCCAGCAGGCGCCGGGCCAGCGGCAGCAGGGCTTCGCCTTCGGGCGTGAGGCTGACGCTGCGCGTGGTACGGATCAGCAGCGCGCCGCCCAGGTCTTCTTCCAGACCCTTGATGGTCAGGCTCAGCGCAGGCTGGGACAGGTGCAACTTTTCGCCCGCCTGGGCAAAGCTCAGGGCCTGGGCCACGGCGAGAAAGGCGCGGAGCTGTTTGACGTTCATCTATTTGGAAAACCAATCAATACCGAAGAAAAACAAAATTAACAAATTAGCCGTGCGGGGAGAAGATACCTGCACCCACGCCGTCGCGGCACGGACGGCGCCATGACAAACAATAAAAGGCGAACGATCATGGCTGGACTCGATAAGCGAGTGGCAACCTACGCACAGGCGCTCGATGGCCTGCGCGATGGCATGACGGTATTGGCCGGCGGCTTCGGCCTGTGCGGCATTCCGGAGAACCTGATCGCCGAGATCAAGCGGCTGGGCGTGCGCGATCTCACGGTGGTGTCCAACAACTGCGGCGTCGACGGTTTCGGCTTGGGTGTACTGCTCGAAGACCGGCAGATCCGCAAGATGATCGCCTCCTACGTGGGCGAAAACGCGCTGTTCGAGCGGCAGTTGCTCGATGGCGAACTGGAAGTCGAACTGACCCCTCAAGGCACCCTGGCCGAGAAGATGCGCGCCGGCGGCGCTGGCATCCCCGCGTTTTTCACTGCCACCGGCTACGGCACACCGATTGCCGAAGGCAAGGAAGTGCGCGAATTCAATGGCCGCCAGTACATCCTGGAACAAGCCATCACCGGCGACTTCGCCATCGTCAAAGGCTGGAAGGCCGACCACTTCGGCAACGTGGTCTATCGTCATACCGCACAGAACTTCAATCCGCTGGCCGCCAGTGCCGGACGCATCACCGTGGTCGAGGTCGAAGAGATCGTCGAGCCGGGCGTGTTGCTGCCCGAGCATATCCACACGCCAGGCATCTATGTCGACCGGGTGATCCAGGGCACCTTCGAGAAGCGCATCGAGAAGCGCACGCTCAAGGCCTGATCGTTTCCTTTCTGCGCTGTTTCCCACGAGGTTTTTTCCATGGCACTTACCCGCGAACAGATGGCCCAGCGCGTGGCGCGCGAACTGCAGGACGGTTATTACGTGAACCTGGGCATCGGCATCCCGACCCTGGTGGCCAACTACGTGCCACCTGGCATCGACGTGATGCTGCAATCGGAAAACGGCCTGCTCGGCATGGGCGAATTCCCCACCGAGGCCACCGTCGACGCCGACATGATCAATGCCGGCAAACAGACCGTGACCGCGCGCCTGGGCGCCTCCATCTTCGACTCGGCGCAGTCGTTCGCGATGATTCGCGGCGGTCATGTCGACCTTACCGTGCTCGGCGCCTTCGAGGTGGACGTGCAGGGCAACATCGCTTCCTGGATGATCCCCGGCAAGCTGGTCAAGGGCATGGGTGGGGCCATGGACCTGGTGGCCGGTGCGGAGAACATCATCGTCACCATGACCCACGCGTCCAAGGACGGCGAGTCGAAACTGCTGCCTGTGTGCACCCTGCCGCTGACCGGCGCTGGTTGCATTCGCAAGGTGCTGACCGACTTGGCTTATCTCGAGATCGAAGACGGTGCGTTCATCCTCAAGGAGCGGGCGCCTGGCGTCAGCATCGATGAAATCAAGGCGAAAACGGCCGGCAAGTTGATCATTGCCGACGATGTGATCGAAATGAGTTTCTGAAAACTTCCTGCCAACACCTGCAGCTCTCCAACTATAAAAACAAGGAAACACCACCATGTCCGCACACCTGGAAGAGAGCCGCTACGCTCGCTTCGCCCTGCGCTGTTCGAGCTGGGCCGAGCGCTGGTTCCCCGACTCCTACGTATTCGCCGCCGCGGCGGTGCTGCTGGTCGCATTGGGCGCGCTGGCCATCGGCGGCACGCCGACGGCCACGGCCACCGCGTTCGGCGACGGGTTCTGGAGCCTGATTCCGTTCACCATGCAGATGGCCTTCGTGGTCATCGGCGGCTACGTCGTGGCCAGCTCGCCGCCCGCCGTGAAACTCATCGACCGGCTGGCGCGCATCCCGCGCAATGGACGCTCGGCAGTGGCCTGGGTGGCACTGATCTCGATGGCGGCCTCGCTGCTCAACTGGGGCCTGTCTCTGGTGTTCGGCGGCCTGTTAGTGCGCGCGCTGGCGCGACGCACCGATCTGCGCATGGACTATCGCGCCGCCGGCGCTGCAGCGTACCTGGGTCTGGGCGCGGTCTGGGCCCTGGGGCTGTCATCGTCGGCGGCGCAGTTGCAGGCCAACCCGGCCAGCCTGCCGCCGTCGATCCTGTCCATCACCGGTGTCATCCCGTTCACCCAGACCATTTTCCTCTGGCAATCAGGCGTACTGCTGCTCGCGCTGGTAGTCGTTTCGCTGGTGGTCGCCTATGCCACCGCGCCCGGCCCGAACTCGGCCCGCGATGCCCAGGCGTGCGGCGTCGACCCGGCTTTCAGCCTGCCGCCGCTGAGCAAGCGCAGCCGACCGGGTGAATGGCTGGAATACAGTCCGCTGATCACTATCTTCCTGGTGTTGCTCGCCGCAGGGTGGCTGTTCCACGAGTTCTCCACCAAGCCGGCGATTACGGCCATCTCGGGGCTCAATACCTATAACTTCCTGTTCATCATGCTCGGCCTGCTGCTGCACTGGCGTCCCCGCAGCTTTCTCGATGCCGTGGCGCGTGCCGTGCCGACGACCACCGGTGTGCTGATTCAATTTCCCCTGTACGGCTCCATCGCCGCGATCATGACCACGGTCAAGGGCGGCGACGCGCAGACCCTGGCTCACCACATCTCGACCTTCTTCGTGCAGATCGCCTCCCACGATACCTATGCGATGCTCATGGGCGTGTATTCGGCGGTGTTGGGATTCTTCATCCCATCGGGTGGGGGCAAATGGATCATCGAGGCGCCCTACGTCATGCAGGTGGCCAACGAGTTGCAGTACCACCTGGGCTGGGCGGTGCAGATCTACAACGCTGCCGAAGCCTTGCCGAACCTGATCAACCCGTTCTACATGCTGCCGTTGCTGGGTGTGTTGGGCCTGAAGGCACGCGACCTGATCGGCTTCTCGTTTGTGCAACTGCTGGTACACGCGCCGTTGGTGCTGTTTCTGCTCTGGGCGTTGGGCACTACGCTGGCGTACATCCCACCGACTGCACCCTGACCAGTGGAGGAGCTGCGCTACGTTGATCGGGAATATTCCCCCGCCGGGCGACTGATTCAGGGAGAACTATTGCACAGGCACGTTCGCTCGGGGTACACATCTAGGTTGAATGGGGGACAGGCTGGACGCCCCCCCATCGTGAACCGATGCAGGGAGATGTGGAAATGCTTGATAACGGCGCGGGCGGGGATACCGAGCAGAATGAACCCGTGGATCAGATCATCTTTCGGGAGATTCGCAATCTGCACACCGCCGCCTCCAGAGACCTGGATCAGGCTGCAGTGCAGATCATAGGCAAGGTCGAAAGGTTCAGGGAGCAGGGTCTGATTAGCTCGGAGGCCGCACGGCAGCTGATTTTCGACGTACGCAACGAGCGCAGCCGCATCAGCCGCTAAGCGGCCTTCGAAGGGGGGCGGCGATCAGCCGCCGGTGGTGTCGATATCGGCGTCTGTTTCCTCATCGTCCGCACTGGTCGAAGGATCGACTTCCGGCTCGGACTTGAAGTCCGGACTGAAGCGATTGCCTTCGGCTGTGGTCGGATCGTTGGAATCAGGGCGGACGGCCGGGTCATTGGGCGTGGCGTTGGCCGCACTGCTGGTGTCACGGTCGACATCGTTCGGCGCAGGTGTCTTGTGTTCGCTCATATCATTCTCCCTAGGCTCAAGCGTGCAGGGTCAATCAGAGCTTGCCGCCTTCAGAGCCAGTCCCATCACCCATGTCATGACTGCCGGACTCTGGCTTGGTCACGGCGCCGCCCATGGAGCTGCCTTCCGGGTTGCCGGTGTTCTGTGGCTTGATCTGAGTGCTGGTGCCGTCACGCGGCGCGCTGGAACCATCGGTGTTGCCATTGGGCATGTTGGTGCCGGTGCCGGACGGTACGCCTACGGCCGAGGGCACGGTGCCTTTGGCTGCAGGGTTGGTCGGGCCGGTGCTGTTGTCGGCCATGGCCGGTACGGCAGCGGCGGTCAGCAGGCCTGCCAACAGGGCTGCGTTGATGCGTTTCAGGCTTTTCATGGAGCTCTCCTTGTTCGTGAATGCGTCATGCATTGGGCTGCGGGCACACGTCAGTGGTGCCCGCGTGCCGACGAACGGTATGCCCGATAAACAAGCGTCGGCCGCGAAAGGCGCGCTGCGGACACAGTCCGCAGTGGCAGGGTCAGGCGAGCAGTTGCGAGCCCAGCTGGAAGGCGACCCATACGGCGAGGATGGTGGCGAAGCCCAGGGAGATGTTCTCGAACCAGTTGTTGCGGTAGTTGCCGAGCAACTTCTTCTGGTTGGACATAATCAGCAGGCCGAGGGAGATCACTGGCAGGCCGATGATGTTCAGCGCATTAACACCGATGGTCAGGGTCACGAAGTTAGGCATGCCCGGCAGCGACCACACCAGCGGCGTGACGAGGATGAACAGCAGGAACCACTTGTGCATCGGATCGTGATGGAATTCCTTGCCGTACTTCTCGCGACGCTCGGGTCGTATGTGCTGGAAGGCATCGGTGATCAGCATGGGGAAGGCGGTCGTCTTGCCGGCGATGCTGGCGAACAGGGTGGCGAACACGCCGACGAAGAAGATCAACCAGCCGCCGGTGCCAAAGAACATCTGCAGCGCCGCGCCCAGATCGTCCAGGGTTTTCACTTCGATCCCGTTGGGACGCAGGATTTCCGCGCCGACCACCCAGATGGCCAGGTTGATGATGATCCCGACGAACACCGCGAACAGCAGGTCGTTGCGCTGGATGCGCTTGTGTTCCGGGCCGACCCAGCCTTTCTGGCGCATCACGTAGGGGTGCACGAAATTGGCGATCGAACCGGCCACCGCACCGATCACCGACACGGCTACCAGTAGGGCACCGTGCACGCCTTCATCCGGCGGAATGCTAAAACCGATGGTACCGGCCAGGATGCCGCCCACATCGGGTTTGGACATGATCGCCAGCGCCATGAACGCCAGGGTCATCAGGGCCAGCAAGCCTTTCATGACGCCTTCGATCAGCGAGTAGATGTTGCGACCCACCAGCAGCCACACGCCCAGTACCACGGCGAAGGAGGCGAGCAACGGTTGATTGATGTGCAGAAGGGTGGCCAGTGCTTCACCAGCGCCCTTGATCATGTACGCATTGGTCAGGTGACCCATGATCAGGGCGTACCCCAGCATGAACCAAGCGAAGAAGGGGTGCAGTTGCGCGTAGCCCTGCAGGATGGTCATGCCCTGGTTGTTGCACAGCTGGAAGCGGGCAATGATGTTGACGATGAGGAATCTGAGCAGCAGCGACACCGCCAGCACCCACATCATCGCGTAGCCATAGTTGGCGCCGGCCACGGAGGAGGTGATCAGGTCGCCTGCGCCGAGCCATGACAGGACGGCAATGATGCCCGGTCCGACGATCTTGGCGAGCCTGCCCAGGCGAGTCGTGGGGGCGGCCGCCTTCTTTTCGAGCGAGTGGGTACTCGTCATGGGTGAATTCCCTTTGTTGTTTTTGTGGATGGAACAGTGGGTTATTCAAGCATGAGTTAGGATGTCATATGACCTGACGAGTTGCAAAAGGTGTAAGTGGATGTTTCCCTGCGTTCGCAGGTTTTTCTGCGTGTACCGGTGGCCTCGCGAACTCCTGTAGCAGCGGCGCAAGCCGCGTCGGCGGCGCATGCGGTGTACCTGAAGGACCGCGGTCCTATCGGAAGCGGCTGAACCAACTGGGCGAATGGCCTTCTTATGAGCCTTAGCGCAAGAGGAATGCACCCATGTCGAAGATCATTGTCGACGACGTCACGCCCCCGGCCGATGCCAAGGCCGATGTGTTGATGTTCGGTACCCCCAAGGACCGTCTGGACTTCTACCGCAAGGAAATCCAGTACGAAACCTCCATCCTTTCCAACCGCACCGACGCCTACCTCTCCGCGCAGTCGTTCCTGGTCATCGCCTACGCTTCGTCCATGGCCAACCTGAACCCGGAGTGGGGCAAGCTTTTTACCCTGGTCGTGCCGCCGTTGTTGGCGCTGTTCGGTCTGGTCAGTTCGCTGCACGCATGGCCGGGCATTCGCTCGGCCTATGACATCATCGATCACTGGCACTTCAAGCAGAGCCAGTTGCTCGACAGCGAGCCGGCCATGGGCGCGGCCTATGACGAATCACCGCTGTTCAGCGAGCGCGAGTCGAACGAGAAACGCTGGCGCGGGGCGTTGATGTTCTCGATGAGGTCGCCGTTTCTGTTCAGCGTGCTGTGGGCGATACTCGGGGTTTTCGCGGTGTATGCGCAATACACCAATCCGGGCGGCTGAATGCAGAAGGCCCCTGCGGTTGCAGGGGCCTTCTGGTGGTGAGGGTCAGCGGATCAACGCACCGAGCTTATCGCCTGCTGACGACTGCGCTCGTATTCCTGGGAATCCACCGCCGCAGCATCGGGTTTGCCCAGATCAGCCATGGGAATGCGGTAGGTCTCCTTGGCAGTGAAGGCTGCCAGCGCTGCGATGCAGCACACACCCAGGGCCAGCGAGCCGACCACCATGGGAATGTTGGTGGAGCCGGGCGGCGCCATCGCTGCGAACAGTGCTGGCAACAGGGCGGTGATCAGCGTGCCGACGTTCTGCGAGATGGCCATGGCCGACACGCGATAGCGGGTCTGGAACAGCTCGGGGTAGAAGCTTGGGAACACCGCGTTGTAGCCCTGATAGAACACGCCCCACATCAGGATCGACATGCCGAACGCCAAGGGCACGTTGTGGATGCTGATCGCGTACAGGTAGAAGAACGACAGAATGCCCGAGCTCAGCGCGCCACCGATGATCATTGGACGACGACCGATGCGGTCGGAGAGGTTGCCCACGAAGGGAATCACGCACACCGCGACGATATTGCCGACCACCGGAATCCACAGGTACACACTCTTGGCGAAACCGATGCCGTAGGCCGGCTGCACGGCGTAGGCCGCGCCGAAGATGGTGGCCACTACCGGAATGACGTTCATCAGCGCCATGCACATCACCAGGCCCATGTTGCGCCAGCTGTGCTTGAACGCCTCGACGACTGGGGATTTGGGGATGGCGGCGCGCGCTTCCACGGTTTCGAAAGCCGGGGTTTCATTGACTTCGCGACGGATGATGTAGCCGGCGATCAGCACCACGGCGCTGAGCAGGAACGGAATCCGCCAGCCCCATGAGTTGAACGCTTCATCCGGCATGAAGTAGGCCAGGGGCAGGAAGATCGCCGCGGCGAAGATCTGTCCGGCCTGCACGCCCTGCAAGGTGAAACTGGCGTAGTAGCCTCGTCTGCCGAAGGGCGCATGTTCGAGAATCATCGAACTGGCCCCGGAGATTTCCCCCGCCACCGCGAAGCCCTGGATCAGGCGCAGTACCACCAGCATGGCCGGAGCCCAGAGGCCGACCTGACTGTAGGTGGGGAGCAGGCCCACGGCCATGGTGGCGAAACCCATGAGGAACATGCACAGCAGCAAGACGTTCTTGCGGCCGCGTGTATCGCCCCAGTGGCCCAGGAAGAACGCACCGATGGGACGTGCAACGTAGCCCACGCCGTAGGTGGCCAGCGAGGCAACGATGGCGACCTTGGGGTCGGTGTTGGGGAAAAAGATCTGCGGGAAGATCAGCGCCGCGGCTTGGGCATAAATGAAGAAGTCGTAGTATTCCAGGGCGGAACCGACCCATCCGCTGGCGGTGGCCTTCTTGGTTTGCTGCGAGCCGTGCGATTCTGACTGAGCATGCGCCATGCTGTGTCTCCGTTGTTTTTATTATGAAGCATTGGAACCGTTGGCTTCGTTTCTACCCCCTGCAGGCAAGCTTGCGAGCGCGGAGGAGAGGCAAAACTAACTGGGTAGTTAATGTTTAGCAGTGGCGTCGAATGAGTGTCAATACGGCCGCACACGCGGGTTGCAGCGAGGATCCGTTCGTTCTGCGTGCAAGACTGCCCCAAGTGACTTCGTGTTTCAATCGAAAGTGGCGGTCTAGAGCGGTTCGGCCATGGCTGAGCGGCGCCTCGGCGGTCGCTTTCATTGCCTAGCTTGCTTGGTATTGTAGCCGCTGATCGCACACATTTGTTAGAGGTCCACAAGCGGCGCCAGCCGCGTCGACGGCGCCCGCAGTGTGCCAGATGGTCTGTGTTGAAACCGGACGCGGCTCGCGCCGCTGCTACAGGGGATCGCGAATCCTCATGAAATGCTTAACCACGCCGTGGGTCAGGCCAACTCCCGGACCAGGTTGCCCAGTGTCTGCATGGCCGCCAATTGCACCTTGTCCATCGGCGTGCCGTAATTCAGCCGGATGCAGTTGCCGAAACGGCCACTGGCCGAAAAGATCGGCCCCGGTGCGATGCTGATGCCTTGCGCCAGCGCTAGACGGAACAACTGCAGGGAGTCGACCCGCGGCGGCAGCTCGAGCCAGAGAAAATAACCGCCGTCGGGGCGACTCACTCGCGTCTCTTCGGGAAAGTACCGTGCGATCGCCGCCATCATCGCGTGCTGCTGACTTTGCAGCGCATCGCGCAACCGATGCAGATGGCGATCGTAACCACCGTGCTGGAGATAATCGGCGATCGCCGCCTGACCCGGTACCGACGCGCAGATCGAAGTCATGATCTTCAACCGCTCGACCTTCTGCGCAAAGCGTCCGGCGGCCACCCAGCCGATGCGGTAGCCCGGTGCCAGGCTCTTGGCGAACGAACCGCAATGCAGCACCCAGCCGTCGCGGTCATAGGCCTTGGCAGGGCGTGGCGCGTGCTGGCCGAAGTACAGCTCGGCGTACACATCGTCCTCGATCAAGGGCACCTGGTGCTGATGCAACAACTCCACCAATTGACGCTTGCGTGCCTCGGGCATGCTCGCGCCGACCGGGTTCTGAAAGGTCGGCATGCACCAGCAGGCCTTGATCGGCAGGCGTTGCAGGGCATTGGCCAGGGCATCCACATCGAGCCCCTCGCGCGGATGAGTGGGGATCTCCACGGCCTTGAGCTTGAGGCGCTCCAGCACTTGCAGGCAGGCATAGAAGGCCGGTGCCTCGATGGCCACCATGTCACCCGGCTCGGTCACCGCCTGCAGGCACAGGTTCAATGCTTCCAGCGCGCCGTTGGTGATCAGCAACTCTTCGACCGGCAGGGTCATCCCGGCGATGTTGTAGCGCAAGGCGATCTGCCGGCGCAGCCCCGGACTGCCGGGCGACAGATCCGTCACCGTTTCGCGCGGATGCATGGCGCGGCTGGTGCTGGCCAGGGAGCGGGCCAGACGCGGCAGGGGAAACAGCTCGGGGCTGGGGAATGCCGAACCCAGGGCGACCGTGTTCGGGTCCTTGATCGAATCGAGAATGGAGAACACCAGTTCGCTGACGTCGACATCGGTCGACTCCGCCAGTGTCTGCGTTTCCACCTGGGGTTCTTGCAGAGCACGCTCGGCCAGCGCATTGACGAAGTAACCCGAGCGGGGCCGGGCGCGAATCAGGCCTCGGCGTTCGAGCAGGTAGTACGCCTGGAACACCGTCGAAGGACTTACGCCCTGGGTCTGGCTGGCATGACGCACTGAAGGTACGCGCTCATCGGGCTTGAGCACGCCGGTGCGGATCAGCTCGGCAATGTGGGCGGCAAATTTCTCGTAGCGTTTCATTACCGGCCTGGTGGTCTTGGGCAGGGCTGCACTATGCCACCTGGACGGCCCCGCGCACAGCCGACAGACGTGACTGGCACCGTCTGACTGCTGTGCGCGATGTTTCAGCCTTGCAGAGGCACAGGGTCGGCGGGTGGGTCGCCAACCGGTGTGGGTGGTACCGTGGGTTGCACAGGCACCCCCTCGGGTTCATCGCTTGGCGACGACGGCGGCAGGTTCGGCTGGTCGATGTTGGGATCGGGGGTTCCGGGTGGAAGTGGAAGGCTCATGGCGCTACCTCTGCAAAGTGAAGGACAAGGAGGAAGAGTAGTGCCTGCGGTGGACACCGCAGACCACCATTTGGCTCCCTGGCCGGTACATTGAAGCTGCAAAGGCATATGAACTTTCCCACCCGGCCCGGCTCCGAACCTAAGCGATTGAAAAACCCGATTCACTTCACCGCTTGCACAAGCACAACAGCGTCCAGGCGACGCACAGGAGCAAGGCTCGATGACGGCTGATCAGACTATCCCGACGGACCAGAACGCGACCGATGCACAGACGCCAGACCATGTGCTGAGCCTGTCCCAGGCGCTGCTGCTGCCACGGATCGTGATCGAAGACACTCAGCCTGCCATCGACGGTGGGCAGTTCGCCGTCAAGGCCATCGTTGGCCAGACCGTTACGGTCAGCACCAAGGTCTATGCTGATGGCCACGACAAACTGGCCGTGGTTCTGCGCTGGCACGAGGCCGGCTCCGACACCTGGCACAGCACTAGCATGCGCGAACTGGGCAACGACAGCTGGGAAGCGGAACTGGTCATCGACAGCGTCGGCACCTATGCCTACTGTATCGATGCCTGGATCGACCAGTTCGCCAGCTACCGTTACGAGCTGGAAAAGAAATTCGCTGCCGGCGTCACCATCGAGCTCGAACTGGAAGAAGGTCGCCTGCACCTCGCACAAGCCGCCGCGCGCAGCCAGGACACCCTGGCTCGCCAGTTGCGTCAGCTTCACGATGAACTGCAGGGGCTGGATCAGGACGCCAAGGTTGCGCTGCTGTTGCAGCGTGATACCCAGGCGCTGATGTCCCTGGCCGATCATCGTGCCTTCCTGTGCACCAGCATCGAATTCCCCCTGGACGTGGAACGGGAACTGGCGCAGTTCGCCAGTTGGTACGAGCTGTTCCCGCGTTCGATCACCGACGACAAGGCGCGCCACGGCACCTTCAACGACGTGCACAGCCGTCTGCCGATGATTCGCGACATGAACTTCGACGTGCTGTATTTCCCGCCGATCCATCCGATCGGCCGTGCGCACCGCAAGGGCCCGAACAACTCCCTGACTGCAGGCCCGGACGATCCCGGCAGCCCGTACGCCATCGGCAGCGCCGAAGGCGGACACGAAGCCATTCACCCGCAGTTGGGTACCCGCGAAGACTTCCGTGCACTGGTGGCTGCTGCTGCCGAGCACGGGCTGGAAATCGCCCTGGATTTCGCCATCCAGTGCTCGCAGGATCACCTCTGGCTCAAGGAGCATCCGGGCTGGTTCAGCTGGCGCCCGGATGGCACCATCCGCTACGCGGAAAATCCGCCGAAGAAATATCAGGACATCGTCAACGTCGACTTCTACGCGGCTGATGCCGTACCAGGTCTGTGGACCGAACTGCGCGATGTGGTCTGGGGTTGGGTCGAGGAGGGCGTGAAGATCTTCCGCGTCGACAATCCGCACACCAAACCGCTGCCGTTCTGGCAATGGCTGATTGCCGATATCCGCAGCAAGGACCCAAGCGTGATGTTCCTGGCCGAGGCGTTCACCAAGCCTGCGATGATGGCGCGCCTGGGCAAGGTCGGGTATTCCCAGAGTTACACCTACTTCACCTGGCGCAACACCAAGCCTGAGCTGACCACCTATTTCACTCAGTTGAACCAGGCACCCTGGGCTCACTGCTACCGGCCGAACTTCTTCGTCAATACGCCGGACATCAACCCGTTTTTCCTGCATGACAGCGGCCGCGCCGG
The DNA here is from genome assembly GCF_029960215.1 of Pseudomonas sp. PS01301. Taxonomy (NCBI): domain Bacteria; kingdom Pseudomonadati; phylum Pseudomonadota; class Gammaproteobacteria; order Pseudomonadales; family Pseudomonadaceae; genus Pseudomonas; species Pseudomonas sp. PS01301. The sequence goes on from NZ_JASCPM010000010.1 coordinate 55,237, forward strand.
GTTCCTCATCCGCGCCGCGCTGGCGACGATGGGCTCGGGCCTGTGGGGCATGTACTCGGGTTTCGAACTGTGTGAATCGGCGCCGATCCCCGGCAAGGAAGAGTACCTGGACTCGGAGAAATACGAGATCCGGCCACGGGATTACACCGCGCCGGGCAACATCATTGCCGAGATTGCCCAGCTCAACCGTATCCGTCGTCAGAACCCGGCGCTGCAAACACATCTGGGCGTCGAGTTCTTTCAATGCTACAACGACAACATCCTGTATTTCGGCAAGCGCACGGCCGACCGCAGCAACTATGTACTGGTCGCGGTCAGCCTGGATCCGCACAACGTTCAGGAAGCCCATTTCGAGCTGCCGTTGTGGGAGCTGGGGTTGGACGACAATGCATCCACCAATGGCGAAGACCTGATGACCGGGCACCGCTGGACGTGGCATGGCAAGACCCAGTTCATGCGGATCGACCCCGGCTACCAGCCGTTCGGCATCTGGAGGCTCACGCGCGTCGAGGTGTGAATACTCGTCTCGCGCTGCACCCTCGCTGTACGCTGCACTCCTGGCCACACGTTGCAATCAATGTTGCCTAGCCGCACAAGACAGGGAAACAACAATGGCGAAAAAGCCTCGGTCGCAAGCGTTCATCGATGACCCGCTCTGGTACAAGGACGCGGTTATCTATCAGGTCCACGTCAAGTCATTCTTCGACTCCGACAACGATGGCATCGGTGACTTTCCGGGGTTGATCGCCAAACTCGATTACATTGCCGATCTGGGCGTCAACACCATCTGGCTGTTGCCGTTCTACCCCTCGCCGCGTCGCGACGATGGCTACGACATTGCCGAGTACAAGGCCGTGCACCCGGACTACGGCACCTTGGCCGACGCGCGCCGCTTCATCAACGAGGCGCACAAGCGCGGTTTGCGAGTGATCACCGAACTGGTGATCAACCACACTTCCGACCAGCACCCGTGGTTCCAGCGTGCGCGCAAGGCCAAGAAAGGCTCCAAGGCCCGCGATTTCTATGTGTGGTCCGATAGCGACGAGAAATACGACGGCACGCGGATCATCTTTCTGGACACCGAAAAGTCCAACTGGACCTGGGATCCGGTGGCCGGTCAGTACTTCTGGCACCGGTTCTATTCCCATCAGCCCGACCTGAATTTCGACAATCCGCAGGTGATGAAAGCGGTCATCGATGTGATGCGCTACTGGTTGGACATGGGCATCGACGGTCTGCGCCTGGATGCCATTCCGTACCTGATCGAGCGTGACGGCACCAACAACGAGAACCTGGCCGAGACCCATCAGGTGCTCAAGCAGATACGTGCCGAGATCGATGCCAACTACCCCGATCGCATGCTGTTGGCCGAAGCCAATCAGTGGCCGGAAGATACCCAGCTGTATTTCGGCGAGGCGAAGGGCGACGACGGCGACGAATGCCACATGGCCTTTCACTTCCCGTTGATGCCGCGCATGTACATGGCGCTCGCCCAGGAAGACCGGTTTCCGGTCACCGACATCCTGCGTCAGACCCCGGCGATCCCGGCCAATTGCCAATGGGCGATCTTTCTGCGCAACCACGATGAACTGACCCTGGAAATGGTCACCGATCGTGAACGCGACTACCTGTGGAACTACTACGCCGCCGACAGCAGGGCGCGGATCAATCTCGGCATTCGTCGTCGCCTGGCGCCGCTGCTGGAACGGGACCGCCGCCGCGTCGAGCTGCTCAACAGCCTGCTGTTGTCCATGCCCGGCACACCGACCCTGTATTACGGTGACGAAATCGGCATGGGCGACAACATCTACCTGGGCGATCGTGACGGCGTGCGCACGCCGATGCAGTGGTCGATTGACCGCAACGGCGGCTTCTCCCGCGCCGACCCGGCCAGCCTGGTATTGCCGCCGATCATGGATCCGCTGTATGGCTACCAGTCGGTCAACGTCGAGACCCAGGCCAACGATCCGCACTCGCTGCTCAACTGGACCCGGCGCATGCTCGCCGTGCGCCGCCAGCAGAAGGCATTCGGTCGGGGCAGTCTGACCATGCTCACGCCGACCAACCGACGCATTCTGGCCTACGTGCGCGAATACACAGGTAGCGATGGCAAGACCGAGATCGTGTTGTGTGTCGCCAACGTCTCGCGTGCCGCCCAAGCGGCTGAATTGGATCTGTCCCAGTACGCCGGCATGGTGCCGGTGGAAATGCTCGGTGGCAGCGCCTTCCCACCCATCGGTCAGCTGAATTTTCTGCTGACCTTGCCACCCTACGGCTTCTATTGGTTCCTGCTGGCCAGCGAAACCCAGATGCCGAGTTGGCACGTCGAACCGGCCCAAAGCATGCCTGACTTCCAGACCCTGGTGTTGAAACAACGGATGGAGGAGTTGCTCGACGAGCCGTCGCGCAGCACTCTGGAACACACGTCATTGATGCAGTACCTGCCCAAGCGCCGCTGGTTCGGTGGCAAGGACGTTGCCATCGACAACCTGCGCATCGCCTACGGCGTGCGCTTCGGCACCGCGCAGAATCCCGTGCTGTTCAGCGAGCTGGAAGTCACAGCCGGTGGGCAGACCAGCCGCTACCAGTTCCCGTTCGGCTTCATCCCCGAAGACCACAGCGGTTCGCCGCTGCCGTTGCAACTGGCGCTGTCGCGGGTTCGACGCGGCCGTGAAGTCGGCTTGATCACCGATGCGTTCGTGCTGGAAAGCTTCATCCATTCGGTGATCGAAGGGCTGCAGGTGCAGAAGACATTGTCCAGCGCCGAAGGCGAGATCCGCTTCCAGGCCACCGATCACTTGGCAGCGTTGAAGCTGGACCAGGGTTCGGTCATCCGCTACCTGTCGGCCGAGCAGTCCAACAGTTCGGTGGTGGTCGGCGGCAGCCTGGTGTTGAAGATGATCCGTCGCGTGAGTGGCGGCATTCACCCCGAGCTTGAGATGGGCGCCTACCTGACCGCTGCCGGCTACGCCAATATCTCACCTCTGATGGGCTCGGTCAGCCGTGTGGATGCCAGCGGCACCCCGCACCTGTTGATGATTGCCCAGGGCTATCTGAACAATCAGGGCGACGCCTGGGAGTGGACACAGAACAACCTCGAACGCGCCATTCGCGATGAAATGGCCTTCGCCCATGCCGAGCAGGGCCAGCGCTACGACGCCTTGGGCGAACTGGCCGACTTTGCCGCCATGTTGGGCCAACGCCTGGGCGAGATGCACGTGGCCCTGGCCGCACCCGGTGCACAGGCTGATTTCCTGGCCCGCGTGAGCACCGAGAAAGACGCCCAGAGCTGGACCGCGAGTATTTCCAGTCAGGTCGAACGGGCGCTGAATCTGCTCGAACAGCGTCGCGCCGATTTTGCCGAGCAGGATCAGGCTCTGGTGGCCGAACTGTTGAGCGAGCGCGAGACGCTGCTGGCCCATGTGCAGCAACTCAGCCAGCAGGCCATCGGTGGCTTGATCATGCGTGTGCATGGCGACCTGCACCTGGGTCAGATGCTGGTGGTGCAGGGCGATGCCTACCTGATCGACTTCGAAGGCGAGCCGGCTCGGCCCCTCGAAGAGCGTCGAGCCAAATACAGCCCTTACAAAGACGTCGGTGGTGTGTTGCGCTCCTTCGACTATGCGGCGGCCATGGCCGTGCGCAATGTGCAGAGCACGGACGCCTCCGACGAGGCGGCGCTGGCACGTCAGCGCGTGGCCAAGCGTTATCTGGCAGAAGCCCGTCAAGCCTTCATCGGCGCCTATGACCTGGCGACCCAGGCCGTGCCCCATCAGTGGCAGAACCCTGAGGGTGCCCGCGCTGCACTGGATTTGTTCAGCCTTGAAAAGGCTGCCTACGAGATCGCTTATGAAGCGGAGAATCGCCCGAGCTGGTTGGCCGTGCCCTTGCACGGACTGTTCGGGCTCTTGAGTACGAGGGAGAATAAGCAATGAGTGCGCACAGCGAACAGGGCAAGCGTGATGTTGGCGCGTTGCCGGCAAAAGCCGATATCGAGGCGCTGATCCGTGCCGATCATTCCGATCCGTTCTCGGTTCTGGGTGCCCACAGCGACGGTGGTACGGGTAGCTATATTCGTGCCTATCTGCCGACCGCATTGAGCGTACAGGTACTGGCCAAGGACGGTGGTCATCCGTTGACCACGCTCGACCAGGGCGATGTACCTGGCTTGTTCACCGGCCACATCGAGCAAAGCCAGCCGTATCTGCTGCGCGTGCAGTGGGCCGGTGGTGTGCAGGTCAGTGAAGATCCGTACAGCTACGGCAACTTGCTGGGCGACATGGACATCTATCTGTTTGCCGAAGGCAAGCACCGCAATCTGGGCAGCGTATTCGGGGCGCAGTTCATCGAGATCGACGGTGTCCAGGGCACCCGCTTTGCCGTCTGGGCACCCAACGCCAAGCGCGTTTCGGTGGTCGGTGACTTCAACGTCTGGGATGGCCGTCGCCATCCGATGCGTCAGCGCTTTCCATCCGGGGTCTGGGAACTGTTCATCCCGGCGCTGCAACCGGGCGAACCGTACAAGTACGAAATTCTCGGGCAGCACGGCATCCTGCCGTTGAAGGCCGACCCCATTGCGCTGTGCACCGAGCTGCCGCCGTCGACTGCGTCGCGAGTGGCCAAGCCGATGCAGTTTGCCTGGGACGATGACGCCTGGCTCGACGTTCGTGCCGAACGTCACGCCATCGGTGCGCCGCAGTCCATCTACGAGCTGCATGCCGGTTCGTGGATGTGCGAACTCGATGAAGCGGGTGAAGTGGTCCGTCCCTACAACTGGCACGAATTGGCCGAGCGCCTGATTCCCTACGTGCAGAAGATGGGGTTCACCCACATCGAACTGCTGCCGATCATGGAGCATCCGTTCGGTGGTTCGTGGGGCTACCAGCCGCTGTCGCAGTTCGCGCCGTCGGCTCGCTATGGCACACCGGAAGACTTCGCGGCATTCGTCAATGCCTGCCACAAAGCCGAAATCGGCGTGATCCTCGACTGGGTACCTGCGCATTTCCCGACCGACGAACACGGTCTGGCACGCTTCGATGGCACGGCGCTGTACGAGTACGACAACCCGCTGGAAGGCTTCCACCAGGATTGGAATACGCTGATCTATAACTTGGGCCGCACTGAAGTCCACGGTTTCATGATCGCGTCCGCTGTGCATTGGCTCAAGCACTTCCATATCGACGGGCTGCGTGTGGATGCCGTGGCGTCGATGCTGTATCGCGACTATTCACGCAAGGCCGGTGAGTGGATTCCCAATCAATACGGCGGTCGAGAAAACCTGGAAACCATCGCGTTCCTGCGTCACCTCAACGACGTGGTGAAACAGGAAGTACCGGGCGCTATGGTGATTGCAGAAGAATCCACGGCATGGCCGGGTGTTACCCAGCCGACTCAAGAAGGTGGCCTGGGCTTCGACTACAAGTGGAACATGGGCTGGATGCACGACACGCTCAACTATATCCAGAACGACCCGATCCACCGGCCGCATCACCACAGCCAATTGAGCTTTGGCCTGGTGTACGCCTATTCCGAGCACTTCGTGCTGCCGATTTCCCATGACGAAGTGGTGCACGGCAAGCATTCGCTGATCGACAAGATGCCGGGCGACCGCTGGCAGCAATTCGCCAACCTGCGGGCCTATCTGACCTTCATGTGGACCCACCCGGGCAAGAAGCTGCTGTTCATGGGCTGCGAATTCGGCCAGTGGCGCGAGTGGAACCACGACCATCAGTTGGACTGGTACCTCACGCAGTATTCGGAGCACTCGGGTGTGCAGCAGCTGGTCGCCGACTTGAATCGGTTGTACCGCGACGTACCGGCCCTGCACCAGCAGGACTGCCAGCCTGAAGGCTTCCAATGGATCATCGGTGATGACGCCACCAACAGTGTCTTTGCGTGGCTGCGCTGGAGCGCTAGCGGCGAGCCGGTACTGGTGGTCGCCAACTTCACCCCGGTGCCACGCGAGAGCTACACCGTGGGCATACCGTTTGGCGGTGAGTGGGAAGAGCTACTCAACAGCGATGCGGAGCAATACGCCGGTTCCAACTACGGCAACGGCGGCAAGGTGTTTGCCAGCGAGGAGGGCAGCCATGGCCAGCCGCACTCGATCACCCTCAATCTGCCACCGCTGGGCGTGCTGATCCTGCGTCCTACGCGAGCCGATATCCAGGGCTGATGCCAACGAAAAGGGGCTTCTTCAAGAAGCCCCTTTTTTATCGGCTGCACACGCGGCCTGCTGCGCTATCAAACCTGCGCTACCCAGTCTGTGCTAATCAGCGCAACCCCTCGTGCTGTGCCACGGTGGTCGGTTGAAGACCCCACAGCTCCAGCAGAAAGTCGCCTTCCCTGTGTTCTATCAGCCGGTGCATACCGAGTTCGGACTGCAGCTGGGCATGTACCTGCTCTGCAGTCTGCGGGGCGCCTTCGATGCTTGCCAGCCAGTGGCAGGCCACCAGTTGACCGCCGGGCTTGAGTGAGCGCCGAACCTGTTCGATGACCTGGCTGAAGTCGGTGCGATTCAAGTAGTAACCCAGTTCGTTGAGCACGATCAGGTCGAAGCGTTCGCTTGGCCAGTCGGCGGGCAGGGCTGCTTGCCTGGCGTGGGCATGATCCAGCTCGTGCAAGCGCGCCTGGGTCAGGCCGACCGCACGGGCGTTCATGTCGCAGCTGAGCAGGTAGTCGCAGCGGGTCGACAGGGCCATGCTGGTTTCTCCGTTGGCGCAGCCTGGCTCGAAGATGGCGCCATAGTGCTCATGCGGCAGGCAGGCCAGCAGCAGGGCACGCTTGCGTCGTTCGTACCAGCGATGGCGCATCGCCCAAGGGTCGTCATTGCCATCGTAGAGCTTGTCGAAATACTGGTTGTCGACGCTGTCTGCGCTCATAGAAAGACGACCTCGAACGGCTGCAGCAGCCGCTCCAATACATAGGGTGGAAGAACCGGTGCCAGACCGATCTGCGGGTCGCCTTCCAGTTGGCTGGCAAAGGCGTGGGCGGCGTGGCTCTTGCGCGCCACCATGACCTTGTCCAGGGGCAGCTTGTGCGCTCGTTCCCAAGGGATTCGATCGTCTTCGGGCGCGGCCCAATGCCAGGTCCAGATTGGCAGCTCGTGATGAACCGCTCCCACCGCTGCAGCGGCCGTCGCGCCCGCGCGGCCACTGGCCTCGTGGTCGGTGTGGCCATCGTTGCACCAGGTGCTGAACACGACATCGTTGGGCTTGAGATAGCGCTGGATGAAGTCCGTGAGCCGTTGTTCGTCACGGGCCACACCGCTGTCGGCGAAACCGCCGCGGATCCACTGCAGGCTGTGCAGGGGCAGACCCAGGCGGCGCACCGCCTCGTTGCTTTCTTGCGGGCGTACGGCGCTCAGGCGTTCGGCCGTCCAGGTCTGCGATCCGGGGTGACTGGCGCTGCCGTCGGTGACGGAGATGATCAGGATCGGCCGTTCCAACTGCGCGAGCAATTGCAGCAGCCCGCCGCAGCCGAGCACTTCGTCGTCAGGGTGCGGGGCGATGATCACCGCTCGTGAACCGGCAGGGACCAGGGTCTGGGCATCGATCAGCGGCAATTCGGCCAGATGCCTGGAGCTGCGCCAGGCCTGCAGGGGCGTACCCTGGCCTACGATAGGGTTCTCTTTCATAAACTCCAGGTCCGCGTCGTGGGGGCGCCAAGCAATTGCCCAAGCGCGGCCAGGTCGCGTTCGGCATGGCTCTGTCGCAGGTACACCGGCAGATCGGCGATCAACCGGGCGAAATGAGGATCCTTGCAATACGGGCCGGCACCCATGGCCCGGCCAACGTGACTGATGACGGTTTCTGCGGTCTCTTCGGCCACCGCACGGCACAGCCGCGCCGAATGCTCGAAAGGGCCGTCGGGCTGTTGATCGGCTGCATTGGCCGCTTGGCGCAACACGGCGATGCAAGCGCCCAGCGCACGATCCACCGCGCCCAGGTGAGCCAAGGCGTGGGGCTCGGGACGGGCGTGACAATTCTGGGCCAGGTGGCGTGCCAGTTCACGGGCAGCACCGAACCAGCACGCGGCGATACCGATCCCGCCCAGCCAGAACCCCGGTCGGCTCAGGTAGCCCCCAGCCGGTCCGACATACCAGCCTTCGGCATTTTCCAGCAGGATTTCGACGCTGCCGGTACTGGCCATGCCCACCGCGTGCCAGCCGTCGTCGGTGACGCACAGGTTGGGCTGATCCATCGGCACGGCGACCAACTGCTGCTGGCCGTCGTCATCCCAGGCGGTGAGCAGGCCATGAGTGACGACGCCGGCGCCCGAACACCAGGCCTTGCGGCCACTGAGCACCGCACGATCGCCCTCGCGCCGGACCATCACCCGGGCCTGGGGCGGCTCCGATGCCCAGGTGCCCCAGATCGAGCCTTCCGGCACAGACTGTGCGCGTAGCTCCTGCATGATTGCCAGGGCGTCGGTATGCCCCTCATACAGCTTGCACAAGCCCAGGTCATGCCCGGCCACGGCGGCCAGGCATTGCCAACGTTGCAACGTGTCGCCACCGGCCGGCAGCGGCAGGCTGTCCAGGCCCAGACTGCACAAGCGCTGCATTTCCTTTCCCAGCGCTGCAGTGTCGGCGTAGCCCTGTGGTGGGCGGGTCAGCGCTTCGATCAGGGTTGGCTTCATTCTTCGAGGTCCCGGTGCAGTTCGAACATCAGCATCGAGCGACCGGTTACCAGGAATTCGCTGCCGAACTCCAGACGCTCATGCTCGCCCAGCTCCGGGCGGTTGGTGTCGATGCGACAGTTCCAGTACTCGCCTTCCGGCACTTGAGGCAGGATGAAATTGACCACGTCGTGGTGAGCGTTGACGATCAGCAGCAAGGTGGCATCGGCCCCCGGCTTGCGAATGCCGCTGGGCTGCGCACGGCCATCGAGCATCATGCCCAGGCAGCGGCCGTTGGGATCTTCCCATTGCTCGGCGGTCATTTCGTTGCCCAATGGATCCAGCCAGGTGACGTCCTTGACGCCGATCGCTTCGTTGTATTCACCCACCAGGAAACGGTTGCGACGCAGGATCGGATAGCTGTTGCGCAGTTTCACCAGGCGCTTGACGAAGCGCAGCAGGCCTTTGCCTTCCTCGTCCAGCTCCCAGTTGATCCAGCCGATCTCGCTGTCCTGGCAATAGGCATTGTTGTTGCCGCCCTGGGTGCGCGAGAACTCGTCGCCGGCGACGATCATCGGTGTGCCCTGGGAGAACAGCAGGGTGGTGAAGAAGTTGCGCATCTGGCGCAGGCGCAGCTCGACGATTTCCGGGTCATCGCTGGGGCCTTCGACTCCGTGGTTCCAGGAGACGTTGTTGCTGGTGCCGTCCTGGTTGTCCTCCTCGTTCTCTTCGTTGTGCTTGTCGTTGTACGACACCAGATCGCGCAGGGTGAAGCCGTCGTGGGCGGTGATGAAATTCACCGAGGAATACGGGCGGCGGCCACGCTGGTTGAACATGTCGCCGGAGCCGGTCATTCGTGCGGCGAAGTCGGCGAGCTGGCCGTCGTCGCCTTTCCAGAAGGCCCGCACGGTGTCGCGGAAGCGATCGTTCCATTCGGCCCAGCCGGGGGCGAAACCGCCCACCTGGTAGCCGCCTGGGCCGCAGTCCCACGGTTCGGCGATGAGCTTGACCGTGCGCAGTACCGGGTCCTGACGGCAGGCTACGAGGAAGCTGTGACGTTCGGAGAAGCCGTCGTGGTAGCGACCTAGAATAGTTGCCAGGTCGAAGCGGAAGCCGTCGACGTGCATCTCCGACGCCCAGTAGCGCAGCGAGTCGGTGACCATCTGCAGCACACAGGGGTGGCTCAGGTCCAGGGTGTTGCCGGTGCCCGAGTCATTGATGTAATAGCGCTTGTTCTCCGGCATCAGGCGGTAGTAGGAGGCATTGTCGATACCGCGCATCGACAGGGTCGGGCCTTGCTCGTTGCCTTCGGCGGTGTGGTTGTAGACCACGTCGAGAATCACTTCCAGGCCGGCGTCGTGCAGGTGCGCGATCATCTCCTTGAACTCGGCGATCTTGCCGCTGGCGATGTAGCGCGAATGCGGGGCGAAAAAGGCAATGCTGTTGTAGCCCCAATAGTTGTTCAGGCCTTTCTGCAGCAGATGCTGGTCGTTGACGAAGCCGTGGATGGGCAGCAGCTCGATCGAGGTGACGCCCAGCTTTTTCAAGTGGTCGACCACTTCCGGCACGGCGAGGCCGGCGAAGGTGCCGCGCAACGCTTCCGGCACCGCCGGGTGCTGCATGGTCAGGCCGCGCACATGGGCCTCGTAGAAGATCGTCTTGTCCCACGGGACGCTGACGCGGTGGTCGCGGCCCCAGGTGTAGGCCGGGTCGATGACCTTGCTTTTGGGCACGAAGGGCGCACTGTCGCGCTCGTCGAAACTGAGGTCACCATCGGGATGCCCGATGGTGTAGCCGAACAGGGCTTCGGACCACTTCAACTCACCGACCAGTTGCTTGGCATACGGGTCGATCAGCAGTTTATTGGGGTTGAAGCGGTGGCCGTTTTCCGGATCGTAGGGACCATGCACACGGTAGCCGTAGATCAGCCCCGGGTGGGCGTCGGGCAGGTAGCCGTGGTAGATCTCGTCGGTGTACTCGGGCAACTCGATGCGCTCGATCTCTTCTTCGCCGCTGGCGTCGAAGATGCATAGCTCGACCTTGGTGGCATTGGCCGAAAACAGCGCGAAGTTGACGCCCAGGCCATCCCAGGTCGCGCCGAGCGGGAAGGGCAGGCCTTCACGGATACGCGAGGGTTCGGCGGGTTCTGGCGCTGGTGCAGCTTTTTTTTGCGGACTCATGGTCGATCCTTGCTCTTGGTTTGCACGCGTACGGCGCAGGCAGATGTCACGGCATCTTCGGTGTCTTCAGAGTCGGGTGTACGAGGGTGTGCAACGGGTTGGAAGACGCGCCGTGCGAGTGACGGGCGTTTGATGTCGTGAAACCGCGACCATCCAGCCCTGAGGCTGGATCGGCGAAAAATGGGCCCGCGTGCCCGGGGAAGGTGGTACGCGGGCGGGTATCACTTTGCAGCAGGCTTCTTCGGCGCCCGCGGCTTTTTCGGGGCGGCTGGCTTGGTGTCGTCCTCGGCCTTTGCAGCCGAGTCGGCGGTCGCCTGGTCAGCAGCCTTGGCCGGTGGCTTGGGCTTGGCGGCAGGGGCTTCACCGGCAGCTTTCGGCTTTGGCTTGGGCTTTGGCTGAGCCGCTGCCTTGGGCTTGGCCGGTGCCTTGCCCTTGCTTGGCTTGGACGGTGCCAGCGCTTCGGCTTCGGCCAGTTTTCGCGCCATTTCCCAATGACGCTCTTCCTGACCTTCGGGCTGGCCTTCGGATTCCCAGATCTGATAGGCGAATTCGCGGACTCGTTTGTCGTCGGCACTCATTTCAACGCTCCTTAATTACAGCTCACTTTGTAGGAAGAGATTGACAGGAAACTCTTTCAGCGCAGTGCCTACCAACAATTCCTTCTCTGCTGTGACTGCCTGCTCGGAAAAAAGTCCCTTCAATGTAGCCCCGGATTTTGCCGATGGCAAAACGACACGGGTGTCGCCCCAAGCGCTGGCATCGATCAGAGGCGTCTTGCTATCAGCAAGAAGGCCACTGGCCAGGCGAGGCACGATCACCACTGCAGCGGTGCCGTCCAGTACCCGCGCAAAAGCGTGGATACGATCGGCATGAGCGCCTAAAACGTCCAGCTTCTGGTAGCTGCCCTCGCGGAACAGCGCTGGATGCGCGGCGCGGACCTCAAGGGTACGCTGAATCATGGCCTGTTTGATGCGACCATCGTGCCAGCTTTCCAGCAGCTCGCTGACGGCAGGACGTGCATCGAGCGAACGTTCCCGCGCGGCGTAGTCGACCGGGCGACGGTTGTCCGGATCGACCAGGCTGAAATCCCAGTACTCGGCGCCCTGATACAGATCGGGAATACCCGGCACGGTCATGCGCAGCAGCGTCTGCACCAGACTGTCCAGCGCGCCGCTGGGCGCGATGGTGCGGCTGGCTGCAGCGATGGCGTCGCGCAGTGGGCGACCCTTTTCGCTGAGCAGCAACTGTTCGAGGAACTCGCGGCAAGCATTTTCATAGGCTTCGTTCGGTGCGCTCCAGCTGCTGATCAGCTTGGCCTCGCGCAACGCTTTCTGCTGCCACTGATACAAGCGTTCGGCGTAGGCGGTCAGGCCATCTACGTCGTCGCTGCGCAGGTCCAGCGGCCAGCTGCCCAGCAATGCCTGATACAGCATCAGTTCGTCGCCACCGGTCGGTGCATGGCCATCGCCGAAGGCACTGCGCAGGGGCGCAGCCAGTTCAAGCCATTGTTCGACTTGCTCGACGTACCAGGGAGCACGCTCGCTGAGCACGGCCAGACGAGTGCGAGTGTCTTCGCCGCGCTTGTGGTCGTGAGTTGCAGTGGCCAGGAGGTTGTCGGGGAAGTGCTGCAGACGCTGCTGACAGGCTTCGTCGAACGCTTCGGGAGTACCGGCGAACAGTTCGGTCTCGAACCCTACGTCGTTGCGCGAAAGCAGTACGGCAGAGCGATAGAACGCGGTGTCTTCCACGGCCTTCGCCGCCGACGGCGAAGTCAGCTGCTGGAAGCGCACGCAGGCATGACGGATCAGCTTGCGCGGGCGGCCCAGCGGCAGGTCGCGCCACGATTGGCCGCCCAACCAGCGCTCCAGATAGTCGAGCACCGGCCAATCGGCTTCACCCAAGGTACTGCGAGCACCTTCCATGGCTTTCTGGAAGAAGGCCTCATCTTCGGCAGGACGCCCGCACGGGTTGATGTAGGTGCGGTACACCGGGAAATGCACGATCAGCTCCTGCAGCGCCCGGCGAATGGCGCCCAGGGTCAGGTCGCGGCTCATCAGATCGCCTCGGGCCACCTGCAACAGGGCCTGCGCGACGGACTCGAAGTCACCGGCCAGCGAGCCATTGAGCACCAGGTTGCGCGCTATGTGCGCTTCTTCGATGAATTCGCTGGGGCGTCCGCTGATGCGGTTCCAGAGTTCGCCCAGCGGCTGCTCGCCGGCAGGATCGTGCTGGAGCAGGGACACCTGGTTCATGAATTCATAACCGGTGGTGCCGTCGACCTGCCAGTCACGGTGCAGCGTTTCGCCTGCGCCGAGGATCTTCTCGACATAGATCGGCACATGGTCGATCCGCGCCGATTCAGGACGTTGCTGCAACAGGCCTTCGACCCGACGCCGCAGTTTGCGCGAGTAACCGCGCGGATCGGCCAGGCCGTCGATGTGGTCGATACGCAGACCATCCACCAGGCCCGCTGCGATCAACTCGAAGATCTTCGCATGGGTGGCTTCGAACACGGCAGGGCGCTCGACACGCAAGCCGCCCAGTTCGTTGACGTCGAAGAAGCGCCGCCAGTTGATGTCGTCGCCCGCAGTGCGCCAGCTGGCGAGGCGATAGGATTGGCGTTCCAGCAGTTCGTGCAGACGCTTGAAGCCTTCTTCGCTGGTCGAGTCGAAGCGGGCGAGCGAAGCTTCGATGGCTTCGCTCAAGCCCGCGCCAGCGGCCTGTTTGGCAAGCTCGGCCTGCAACGAACGGGCCTGAGCATAGGCGTCGTCGCTGCCATGCAGATTGGCGAAGCGCGCACACAACTCGCTGACCGGCGCATTGCCGGATGCGGCCAGGATGTGTGGATAGTCGATGGGGCAGATGGGAAAACGATGTTCATAGTGCTCGACGAAGAAACTGCCCTGTTCGGCATCGAACTTGAGCACCAGCTCGCCCTTCTGCAGGGCCACACCGTAATCGCTGCCCAGAAACGGCAACAGCAACTGGCCTTCGAGCAGCGGATCGGGCGAGTGCCACTGGATGTCAAAGAATTCCGAATACGGGCTGCGACGGCCCCATTCGAGCAAATCCAGCCACCACGGATTATGTGAGCCCCCGACCGCCATGTGGTTGGACACGATGTCGAGGATGAAGCCCATGTCGTGCTCGCGCAGCGCCGCGATCAGCCGCTCTAGCGCAGGCTGGCCGCCCAGCTCGGGGTTGACCTGGGTCGGGTCGACCACGTCATAGCCGTGCATGGAGCCGGGGCGTGCCTTGAGAATGGGCGAAGCGTAAACGTGGCTGATGCCGAGCCGGGAAAAATAAGGCACGAGGCGAGCGGCATCATCCAGGGTGAAATCTTTGTGCAATTGCAGCCGAACGCTGGCCGTCATTTTTTTCATCGGTAACGCTCACTGGCTTGTTGGCGGGCGCAGGCCAGCAGCTCTAGGCGTCTGGCAGCGTCTTCATCGTCGAGAAGATTCTGGGCATGGGCGCTGTAGCGGCGGCGCCAATTGGGGTGACTGTCTATGGTGCCCGGCAGGTTGGCCTGTTCTTCGATACCCAAGGCATCGTCGATTGGCAGCAGCACCAGCGGGGCAGGGGTCAGGCCAAGGAAGCGTGTGCTTGCGTCGATGATGGCGTCGATGTCCTCGATGCCTTCACTTTCACTGTGTTGCAGCTCAGGAGCGAGCACCTGGCGCAGGGCGCGACGCTCGTGATCACGGGTCACCCGCCATTGTTTCTCGGTCGGCTCGTCGATCAGTTCCAGATCGCGGTTCCAATCGATGTCGCGGCCGTGCCACCAGCCGTTGAGAGTGGGCAAGTCGTGGGTGGTCGAGGTCGCCAAGGCGTTGTCCGGCCACGCCTGATGTTCGGTAAATTCTCCGTCGCTTTGCTCGAACAGCAGCACGCGCATGCCGAGCATCTGCCTGGCCGCCAGTTTCTCGCGCAGCCCATCCGGCACGGTGCCGAGGTCTTCGCCGAGTACTACCGCCTGGTGACGATGAGATTCGAGGGCGAGCAGGCGCAACATGTCGTCGATAGGGAACTGCAGATACGCACCTTCACCGGGCTTGGCATCGGCCGGAATCAGCCACAGGCGTTGCAGGCCCATGATATGGTCGATGCGCAGGCCGCCCGCGTGGGCAAAATTTGCCCGCAGCATTTCGATGAAGGCCCGGAAGCCATTGCGCTTGAGGCCTTCGGGAGAAAAGGCGGAAATGCCCCAGCTCTGTCCGGAGCGATTGAGAATGTCCGGTGGCGCGCCGACGGTGAGGTCGGCGAGCAATTCGTCCTGGCGACTCCAGGCCTGGCTCCCGGCACCATCGGCACCGACGGCGAGGTCGGCGATCAGGCCGATCTTCATGCCGCTGTCACGGGCGGCTTTCTGCACCTTGGCCAGGCAGCGATCGATCAGCCACTGGCAGAAGGCGTGAAAGGCGATCTCGTCGGCATGAGCGGCAGCGAACTCGGCCACCGCGGTGCCGCGCGGGTCGTGCCACTCTTGTGGCCATTGGCGCCAATCCAGGCTTTCGCCACGGGCCTTGAAATCTGCCTGCAGCGCTTCATAGCGGCAGTGGTTCTCCAATGCTTCGCCACCGGCGTGGCGAAAGGCGCTGAAATCCGCATTCAATGCGTGTTCGGTGTCGCCAAAGCCCTTGTACAGGGCCCTGAACAGGCGCTGCTTGGCGCCGGCGGCGGCCGGCCAGTCGACCAGCGGCAGTGCTTCGAGCGACTGCAGGGTTTCGCCCAGTCCGGCAGCCTCGATGGCCGTGCGCACCGCGTCTTCACCCAGCACCGCGGCAGGGGCCGCGTACAGGCTGTTGAGGAACAGTCGGCTGGACGGCGAGTAAGGGCTGTAGCGCGTGTTGTCGCTGCTGCTCATGGCGTGCATGGGGCTGATGGCCAAGGTGTCGGCACCGCGCTCGCCGGCGCTGCGCACCAGGGCTTCCAGCGCCTGAGTGTCGCCGAAGCCGCCATCGCCGGTGCGGCGCACGGCATAGAGTTGCACGCCCAGTCCCCAAGCGTGGGCGGTGTCCTGCCCGTAGGCGTCGGCGACGCTGTAGCAGCGTGCCGGCGCAACAGCCAAGGTGAAGCGCTGCTGTTCGATCTGCACGTCCTGGTAGCCAACGGGCAGCAGACCGGGCAGGGCGGCATGCTTGTCCAGGCTGATCGACAGCGTGCTGCCGTCTTCCAGATGCACCTCACACGCCGTACCGGGCGCGAAGAACTTCGCCAGATCCAGCGGCTGACCATGCTCGACGGTCAGCAACGGTGGCAGGCGATGCGACTGCGCCGCCTTGCTCGACGCCGCCAGACTTTCTTTCAGCTCATCGTCGCTGTCGGCCGGATGGCCGAGGCCTCGCAGCACCTTGCGCAGGACACTGTCAGGAACGGTTTGCGGCTTGCCGTTGGCATCGGTCCAGTCGACGGCGATACCCGCCTGCTCGGCGAGCTCATGCAGTTGCTGTTGCTCGCTCATGCCGCGGTCTCCGCAGCGCCCGCCGGAACCAGGCTGACCAGCGCCGTGTGGGCAGGCAAGCCTTGAGTGTTCCCCGTATCGTCCGACTGCAGGCGGCTGTCGAACAGCCGGTGTTCGGTGGGCAGTTGAACGGGCACTGCACTCTCGCTCAGATTGAGGTCAATGCGCAGCACGCTGCCGTCACCCATGCGCCATTTGGCGCTCACGGCCTTGTCGGCCAGTGCCTGGGCTCCCAGCGACTGGGCACCGTCAAGCCGCGGTACGATCTCGTCGCGGCGCAGGGCCAACAGCTGACGGTACAGCTGCACCCAAGGACCGTCCTGGCGGAACTGGAACTCGGCAAAATCCGGGCGCGAAGCTTCGAACGTGCTCGCTGCGTTCGGGTCGGGAATCTTGGCGCGGGTTTCTTCGTTGGCGAACGAGTCGAAGGCAGCGAACTCGGCACGACGACCTTCACGAACGGCTTCCGCCAGTTCGCCGTGGTGATCGGTGAAAAACAGGAAGGGTTCGTCTGCGGCCCATTCATCGCCCATGAACAGCATGGGGATCATCGGCGAGAGCAACAGCAGCGCAGTCGCGGCCCGAAGCGCAGGCTCGCTGCACAGCAGGCTCAGCCGCTCGCCCATGGCACGGTTGCCGATCTGGTCATGGTTCTGCAGGAAGAGCACGAAGGCGCTCGGTGGCAGGTGACCGCTCGGCTCGCCACGTGCTTCACCTTTCTGATTGGTTTCACCCTGGTAGATGAAGCCCTGGCTCAGGCAGCGAGCCAGCTTCTCGGTGGAGTCTTCGCTGAAGTCGGCGTAGTACGCCTCGCTTTCGCCGGTCAACATTGCGTGCAGCACGTTGTGGCCGTCGTCGTTCCACTGGGCGTCATAGCCCTGTTCGAGCAGGTGGGCCTGGTTGTGCTCGTTCTCGAGCATGAGCCAGACATGACGGTCGGGCCCGACCTGTTCACGCAGGGTGCCGGCCATTTCCTGGAGAAAGGTCGGATCCTGGATGGCATGCACGGCATCGAAACGCAGACCGTCGAAACGGTATTCGAGCAGCCACATCGCGGCGTTGTCGATGAAGAAGCTGCGCACCTCATCGCGACGGAAGTCGATGGCGTCGCCCCATGGGGTTTTCTTGTCGTGACGGAAGAAACCCTTGGCATAGCGGCCCAGGTAATTGCCGTCCGGCCCGAAGTGGTTGTAGACCACATCGAGGATCACCATCAGACCATGGCCGTGGGCGCAGTCGATCAAGTGCTTGAGCTGTTCAGGAGTACCGTAGGAGGCTTCGGGTGCATAGGGCAGCACGCCGTCATAGCCCCAGTTGCGCGTGCCGGGAAATTCGGCAATCGGCATCAGTTCGATGGCAGTGACACCCAGCGCGGCGAGGCGAGCCAGGTGAGCCTCGACACCGGCGTAACCACCCAAGGCACCGACGTGCAGCTCGTAAATGACTGCCTGAGACCAGGGACGACCCAGCCAGTTGCTGTTCTGCCACTCATAGGCCAATGGGTCGACCACGACGCTGGGGGAGTGCACATCGTCCTGCTGGGCGCGGGACGCCGGATCCGGCACGGCGACCTCGCCATCGATATCGAAGCGGTAGGTCGTACCCGCCGGGCACTTGTGCTCCAGGGTGAACCACCCGTCGCTGCGCGCGACCATGGGCAAGGATTCATCATCAGCGATCTGCAATCCAACCGAGAAAGCATCCGGAGCCCACAGTGCAAAGTGAGTGAGTCCGGAGTCCTGCATTACCGCACCGTGGGACCAGGTTTCAGTTTTCCGTGAAGGCATCGATGAAACCTCTTCCGTCATTGATCAGTTGCCGTTATTGATAAGTTGCCGTGATTGAGTGACTGCCGTTACCGATGAGCCGCGGAACGCTTGCTGCCTTGCACCAGGGTCTTGTACAGGTCGGCGTAGGGTTCGACCGCTTCGCTCCAGTTGAACGGCTGGGTCATGGCGCGGCAGCGCATGGCATTCAGCAGTTCAGGCTTGTCGAACACATAGAAGGCGCGGGCCAATGCGGCCTGGTAGCTTTCGATGGTCGATTCGCCGAACAGGAAGCCCGTCACGCCGTCTTCGATGGTGTCGGCCAGACCGCCCGTGTTGCGCGCCACCGGCAAGGAACCGAAGCGCTGGGCATACATCTGGCTCAGACCACAGGGTTCATAGCGCGAAGGCATGAGCAGGAAATCGCTGCCGGCGAACATGCGGCGGGCATCGGTTTCGTTGAAGCCGATGCGCACGCCGACGCGACCCGGGAAACGCAGGGCCAGTTCACGCATGGCTTGCTCTTCTTCAGGCTCGCCGCGGCCGATGATGACCACCTGGCCGCCGTTCTCGACGATGAACTGGGTAACGCCTTCAGTCAGGTCCAGGCCCTTCTGGTAAACCAGGCGGGACACCACGGCAAACAATGGGCCGTCCGAATCGTCGATCTCGAACAGCTCGCGCACGTGGGCGGCATTCACTGCTTTGCCTTCCCAGTCGTTCAAGCTGAACGGACACACCAGGTGCGGGTCGGTCGCCGATTCCCAGCTGGCGTCGATGCCATTGGGAATGCCGCTGAGCTTGCCCTGCTGCGCCTTGCTGCTGAGGAAGCCTTCAAGGCCACAGCCGAATTCAGGGGTGGTGATCTCTTCGGCGTAGGTCGCGCTCACCGTGGTGATGTGGTTCGAATAGGCCATGCCGGCCTTGAGGAACGACAACTTGCCGAAGAATTCCATGCCGTCCTGCTGCATCGCATGGCTGGGCACGCCCAATTCAGGGCAGCAGGCACGGCTGAACACGCCTTGGTAGGCGAGGTTGTGGATGGTGAACAACGTCGGTGTGTTCAGCCCGCGCCAATGCATGTAGGCAGGCGCCAGACCTGCGGGCCAGTCATGGGCATGAACCAGATCGGGCTTCCAGTGGACCATACCCTGACCGGCTGCGATCTCGGCAGCAGCCAGGCCCAGGCGGGCGAAGCGAATATGGTTGTCCGGCCAGTCACGACCGTTGTTGGCGCCATAGGGAGTGCCGTCACGCTCGTACAGCTCAGGGCAGAGCAGTACGTAGATGACGAGCCCGTCGGGCATGTCCATACGACCGATCTTGCAGGGCGGCAGGGCGGCGTGGCCGCTCAATTCGCCAACCACATGAATCGGATTGTCACTGTTGAGCACTTGCGGGTAGCCGGGAATCAGCACCCGAACGTCGTGAACCTGGCTCATGGCACGTGGCAGCGCAGCCGACACGTCACCCAGGCCGCCGGTCTTGACCAGGTCGGCGATCTCCGATGTCACGAAAAGAACTTTTTGCTTGTGGACGCTGGACGGCGTCTGCAGTGCTTTGCTGGTAGGCGTGGGAACCTGCAAGTGGGCGGGTTCCGCCGCTTGCCTGTTGAAACGCTCTCCGTGGTTTTCGACAGCGGCACTGATCATTGTTCTCTCCCGTGCATTACGTACTTGTATGGCAGATCCTGACTCTGAAAAAGCGCTGATCGATTAGCGCTTCCCGCTGACACACGCACAGGCGCTGCAGACAACGGCGTTCCTGCCGCAGGCTGCAATGATTCACGGGATAGCAGGTTTGGCGGACAAGAAACATCAAATAACCTGCTTCCTATCCTGACCTGTCTGATTTGCAAAAAGTTTCGAGTTTTTTGCATCGGATTTCCAAGCGATAGATCGCCTGTGACCTGAGTGTAGGAGATCCGCCATTTTTTTGGGGGAGGCTTGCGACTGACGGGCGATTATTATTGGCACACTCGTACTACAGGCCTTGTCCGGTGGGCGTTTTGGCGTCTTCGCGGCCCTTGCTCGAGCCTGTTGGCGAACCCTCATGGGTCCTGGAACAAAACCATTGCGATTTGTGTACCGCTCCAGAAGCGCGTCTTGATGAAATCGACAAAAATTCAAGTTTTTTGGCCAGCCACGCAACCGACCAAAGGTATACTCGGAAACTTACCGGTATCGTCCGGGACTAACTTGGAGGCTCGTTCGGTAATACCCGGACCCGCTTCCAGGACATTACCGTTCAAGAAATATCTTTTTCAAGCAACATAGAGTGGAGCTCTCGCATGCAACTGGGAATCATTGGGCTGGGCCGCATGGGCGGAAACATCGCCAGAAGGCTGATGCGCGCTGGTCATCAAACGGTGGTCTTCGATCGCAATCAGGATTCGGTGCATGGCCTGGCCGGTGAGGGCGCTACCGGTGCCGCCGATCTCGCCGATCTGGTGAGCAAGATGGACACCCCGCGCGCGGTCTGGGTCATGCTGCCCGCAGGTGCTCCTACCGAGGCCACCATCGCCCAGCTCGCTGACCTGCTGGAGCCGGACGATGTGATCATCGACGGCGGCAACACCTTCTACAAGGACGACATCCGCCGTGCACGCGACCTCAAGGCTCGCCAGTTGCACTACGTCGACGTCGGCACCTCCGGCGGCGTGTGGGGCCTGGACCGTGGTTACTGCATGATGATCGGTGGCGAGCCGGAAATCTTCGAACGCCTCGACCCGCTGTTCGACTGCCTGGCACCCGGCATGGGCGACATCCCCCGCACTCGCGACCGCAACAGCCCGGATGACCGTGCCGAGCGTGGTTACATCCATGCAGGCCCCGCTGGCTCGGGTCACTTCGTCAAGATGATCCACAACGGCATCGAGTACGGCATGATGCAGGCCTTCGCCGAAGGCTTCGACATCCTCAAGACCAAATCCAGCAGCGAGCTGCCTGAAGACCAGCGCTTCGACCTGAACCTGGCCGACATTGCAGAAGTCTGGCGTCGTGGCAGCGTGGTTTCGTCCTGGCTGCTGGACCTGACTGCCGATGCTCTGGCCAGCGACCAGCAGCTGACCCAGTACTCCGGCGTGGTGTCCGACAGTGGCGAAGGTCGCTGGACCATCGACGCTGCGGTCGAGCAGGCGGTACCGGTACCGGTGCTCTCCAGCGCCTTGTTCGCCCGTTTCCGCTCGCGCCAGGACGCCACTTACGGTGACAAGATCCTCTCGGCGATGCGTTTCGGCTTCGGCGGCCATGTCGAGGTTCCCAAATGAGTAGAGCGACCTCGAAAGTAGATGCCGCTCCACCGTCAACCCTGTTTCTGTTCGGCGCCCATGGCGACCTTGTCAAACGCTTGCTGATGCCGGCCTTGTACAACCTGAGCCGGGACGGACTGCTGGACAACGGCCTGCACATCGTCGGGGTCGACCATAACGAGGTGAGCGACGCGGATTTCGCCGCGAAGCTCGAAGCGTTCATCATCGAACAGGCGCGGGCCAAGGGCGTCGACGAGCCGGACAAAGTGCTCGATCCGGCGCTCTGGGCCAAGTTGCGCAAGCGCATCAGCTATATTTCCGGTGACTTCCTCGACGAGGCCACCTACCAGGCCATTGCCGAGCGCATCGAAGTCAATGGCACCGGCAATGCCATGTTCTACCTGGCCACCTCGCCGCGCTTCTTCAGCGAAGTGGCGCAGCGACTGGGCAGCAGCGGGTTGCTCAAGGAGCAGCCCGACGCCTTTCGCCGCGTCGTGATAGAGAAACCCTTCGGTCACGACCTGGCTTCCGCCGAAGCGCTCAATGCGTGTCTGTTGAGCGTCATGAGCGAGAAGCAGATCTACCGCATCGATCATTACCTGGGTAAGGAAACTGTCCAGAACATTCTGGTCAGTCGCTTTTCCAACGGTATCTTCGAAGCGTTCTGGAACAACCATTACATCGACCACGTGCAGATCACTGCGGCCGAAACGGTCGGGGTCGAGACCCGTGGCAACTTCTACGACCAAACCGGCGCCCTGCGTGACATGGTGCCCAACCACCTGTTCCAGCTGCTGGCCATGATCGCCATGGAGCCGCCAGCGGCCTTTGGCGCCGATGCGGTTCGCGGCGAGAAGGCCAAGGTCATCGGTGCCATCCGGCCCTGGTCCAAGGCCGATGCCCTGAAGAACTCGGTGCGCGGCCAGTACACGGCGGGACAGGGCGACAAACCCGGTTACCGCGAAGAACCCAAGGTCGATCCCCAGAGCACCACTGAAACCTACGTGGCGCTCAAGGTCATGGTCGACAACTGGCGCTGGGTGGGTGTGCCGTTCTACCTGCGCACCGGCAAGCGCATGAGCGTGCGCGATACCGAGATCGCCATCTGTTTCAAACCAGCGCCCTACGCGCAGTTCCGTGACACCGAAGTGGACCGGCTCAAGTCCAACTACCTGAAGATCCAGATTCAGCCCGACGAGGGCATGTGGTTCGACCTGCAGGCCAAGCGTCCGGGACCGGCCATGGAACTGGAGAACGTCAAGCTGGGCTTCGCCTACAAGGACTTCTTCCAGATGCAGCCGTCCACCGGCTATGAGACCTTGATCTACGACTGCCTGATCGGCGACCAGACCCTGTTCCAGCGTGCCGACAACATCGAGAACGGCTGGCGCGCAGTGCAGCCGTTCCTCGATGCCTGGCGCGAGGGTGGCAGCATCGCCACCTACGCAGCGGGCGAGGACGGCCCGGAGGCGGCCGACGAGCTGCTGGCCCGCGACGGCCACCACTGGCATCGTCTGGGATGAGTGCCTCGTCGAATCACCTCATCCAGCTGGTCCTCAGCGACATGGACGGCACCCTGCTGATGCCCGATCACAGCCTCAGCCCCGCAGTGATCGAGGCCGTGGCGCAGTTGCGCGCGGCCGGGGTGAAGTTCACCCTGGCCAGCAGCCGTCCGCCGCGGGCCATGCGCCAGCAGATCGAGGCCTTGGGCATCGACTTGCCGACCGCTGCATTCAACGGCGGCGTGCTGATCAATGCCGATGGCAGCGAACTGCAGTCCCACTGGGTCGACCGCGATGCCGTGGACATTTGCCTGGCGCTGTTCGCCGAACACGCTCTGGACGTTTGGGTATTCGCCGACGACCAGTGGCTGGCGCGGGATCGCAAGGCCGAGTATTTCCCCAAGGAACTGCACGCGCTGGGCTACGAGCCGCTGATCGTCGAAGACTTCACGCCGTATCTGGACCGCGTGCACAAGATGGTCGCCACCTCCGGCAACTTCCAGCTGTTGGTCGACCTTGAACAGCAGTTGCAGGCGCCGTTGCACGGCAAGGCCATCGCGGCGCGCTCGCAGCGGTACTACCTGGACATTACGGCGGTGCTGGCCAACAAGGGTGAAGCCTTGGCCACATTGGCCGAGCGTCTGGGCATCGAACTGGCCAACACGGCCGTGCTGGGCGACGGCGGCAACGACGTGGCCATGTTCAAGCGTGCCGGGTTTTCCGTGGCCATGGGCCAGGGCGAGCAGGTCGTGCGCGAGCAGGCCGATGCGGTCACTGCCAGCAATGCCGAGGATGGCGTGGCGCAGGCCATCCACCATCTGATCCTGCCGCGCGCGCAACGTTGATATAGATTCCAGGCGCGGCACCGTTCCCGGTCCGCGCCAGTGGTCATGAGGGTTCCATGCCGGCGCTGATCGAAGACTACGCCCTGTTGGGCAATTGCCGTACCGCTGCCTTGGTCGACCGTTCCGGTTCGCTGGACTGGTTGTGCTTTCCCCGATTCGATTCCCCCGCCTGTTTCTCCGCCTTGCTGGGCAGCAGCGACAACGGCCGCTGGCGTATCTGTCCCAGTCAGCCGTTGACCGGCACCGAGCGACGCTACCGCGACAGCACGATGATTCTGGAGACGGTGTTTCATACCGAGCAGGGCAGCGCGATGCTCGTCGACTGGATGCCGGTCGGCGAGCAGGACTGCGTGGTGCGCACGGTGGTCGGCCTGAGCGGACAGGTCGAGTTCGATATGGAACTGGTCATGCGCTTCGACTATGGCAGCAGTGTGCCATGGGTCGAGCAGGCTCAGCCCCGAACGCTAACGGCAGTCGCCGGCCCCGACATGCTGGTGCTGCGCAGCGCCTCCGATCTGCACGCCGTGGACCACCGCACTGGTAGCCGGTTCAAGGTCGAAGCCGGCGAGCAGTTATGCTATCGCTTGAGTTTTCAACCCTCGCATCTGCCCGTGCAACCGGCGGTGGAGGCTGAACTGTCCCTGGTTGAAACGGAACGCTATTGGCGCGAGTTCGCCCAGCGTTGCCCGGACGTCGGCGGCTGGACGCCCTTGGTGAAACGCTCGCTGCTGACCCTCAAGGCCATGACCTATGCCCCCACCGGCGGCATCGTTGCTGCCGTGACCACCTCGCTGCCCGAACAACTGGGCGGTGAGCGCAACTGGGACTACCGCTACTGCTGGCTGCGCGATGCGACCATGACCCTGCTGGCGTTCATGAACCTGGGCTACTACGAAGAGGCGGCCGCGTGGCGCAAGTGGCTGATGCGCTCGGTCGCCGGTAACCCCGAGCAGATGCAGATCATGTACGGCCTGGCCGGTGAGCGCCGATTGCCCGAGCAGACCTTGCCGTGGCTGACCGGCTACGAGGGTTCGGCGCCGGTTCGCATCGGCAACGGCGCGGCGACCCAGCGCCAGCTGGATGTGTACGGCGAAGTCGCCGACGCCATGAGCCAGGCCATTCGCGCCGGTCTGCCCCGTCATCCCCGCGGTGCCGCGATCTTTCGGGTCATCCTGCCGTACCTGGAAAGCATCTGGGAGCAGCCCGACGAAGGCATCTGGGAGATCCGCGGCGAACCCCAGCATTTCACCCATTCCAAGGTCATGGCCTGGGTGGCGTTCGACCGCGCAGCGACCCTTGCCGAGCCGACCGAAGAGGGCCGCGCGCAAGCCCAGCACTATCGCGCCGTCGCCGACCGGATCCATGCTCAGGTGTGCAGTCGGGGCATCGATCCCGAACACGGCCATTTCGTCCAGGCCTATGGCTCGACCCATACCGACGCCAGCCTGCTGCAGATCGCCTTGACCGGGTTCCTGCCGCCAGACGACCCACGTGTGGTGGCGACCGTGGCCCGCATCGAGAGCACGTTGATGCGCGACGGTCTGCTGCTGCGTTACGACACGACCCATGGCGTCGATGGCCTGGACCCGGGCGAGGGGACTTTTCTGGTGTGCTCTTTCTGGCTCGCCGATGTCTATGTGCTGCAAGGCCGTATGGCTGACGCCCAGCGTCTGTTCGAGCGTCTGGCCGGTCTGTGCAACGACGTCGGCCTGTTGGCCGAGCAGTACGACCCCAAGGCGGGGCGCATGTTGGGCAATTTTCCCCAGGCGTTCAGCCAGCTGGGCATCATCAACACCGCGCTCAACCTGTACCGCGCGCAGAACCCGGCCCAGGCTCGCGCAGCCGCGACAGCCGGCGTGTGTGTGGAATGATCGGGCGACGGTGGCAAACGAGGATTGGATTCGATGAGTGAGCGCTGGACCACGGCGGTACTCGATACCGCGCTACCCGGCGGCCTGGCGGTCGCCCGCAGCAGTCAGGGGTTTCTCTGCGCTGCCCAAGGCGTGCTGTTCGAGCGCCAATGGCTGAAGCAGCAACCCCTGGACATCCTGGCCGAACACGGGATCGGCCATTTTGATGGCCAGCCGGTCTACCTGCTCGAACTGCGCAGCCCGGACACGCCGGATGACTGCCATTGGCAAGGCTTGCGTCAGTTCATGCTCGAAGGGGATTTTCAGGTTTATCGCATGCTCGGCTACGCCGCGCAGATTGGCACCTGGGCACGTGAGCATCGGTTCTGTGGCAGTTGCGGCGGGCCCATGCAGCAGGTCCAGGGTGAGCGAGCGATGCATTGTGCACGCTGCGAGCTGCGCAGTTACCCGCGAATCTCGCCGAGCATGATCGTGCTGGTCACCCGTGGCGACGAGGTGCTGCTGGCGCGATCGCCGCGATTCGTTCCAGGT
Organism: Pseudomonas sp. PS01301; assembly: GCF_029960215.1. Taxonomy (NCBI): domain Bacteria; kingdom Pseudomonadati; phylum Pseudomonadota; class Gammaproteobacteria; order Pseudomonadales; family Pseudomonadaceae; genus Pseudomonas; species Pseudomonas sp. PS01301. The sequence continues at coordinate 81,265 of NZ_JASCPM010000010.1, forward strand.
GTCTACAGCACCTTGGCAGGCTTTGCCGAGCCGGGCGAATCGGCCGAGGACTGCCTGCGCCGCGAGGTGATGGAGGAAGTGCAAGTCACGGTTCGCAATATTCAGTACATCGGCAGCCAGTGCTGGCCGTTTCCCCATTCGATGATGCTGGGCTTTCACGCCGAATATGCTGCCGGCGAGATCGTTCCGCAGTTGGACGAGATCGAGGACGCGCAGTGGTTTCACATCGACGCGTTGCCGGCCCTGCCGGCCGGGCGATCGATTGCCCGGCACCTCATCGACCTCTATGTGGCGCGCCGCTCAGGCCTGCCCGAACCAGTGCTGCCAAGCTAGACGTACGGTCAGCGCCAGAACGATGGTGATGAACACCGGGCGAATGAATTTGGCCCCGCCGCCAATCGCGGTGCGCGCGCCGAAGAAGGCGCCGACCATCACCGCCAGGCCCATGCTCAAACCGATCAGCCAGTCGACCTGGCCACTGGCGATGAACACCGTGAGTGCCGCGATGTTGCTGACGAAGTTCATGCTGCGCGCCACGCCGCTGGCGCGAACCAGATCGAGCGGGTAGAGCAGCAGCGTGCTGACGGTCCAGAAAGCTCCAGTGCCCGGGCCTGCCACACCATCATAGAAGCCCAGGGTCAGGCCTTGGGGCATTTGCCATTTGCGCTTGATCGGCGCGTCGCTGTCCAGTGGGGCCTTGGGTGTGCCACCGAACAGCAGGTACAGGCCGCAGGCGAAGACGATCACCGGCAGCATCTTGTTCAGCCATTCGGCGGGCATGTAATGCGCGGCTCCCGCGCCCAGGAAGGCACCCAGCAAGGTGCCCAGCAGGGCGTTCTTCCACTGACCGGGATGAAACAGCTTGCGGCGATAGAACGTATAGCCGGCCGTAGCCGAGCCGAAGGTCGAGCTCAGTTTGTTGGTGCCCAGCACCAGATGAGGCGGCAGGCCGGCGGTGAGCAGGGCAGGGGTGGTGAGCAGGCCACCGCCGCCGGCGATGGCGTCGATGAAACCGGCAATGAACGCCACCAACACGAGAATGAGCAGAACGCTCGGCGTAACGCTGAGGCTGGAAAGAAGGTCGAAGGGCATGTCATCGGCTTCACGGCAGGGTGCATGCGAAAGGCGCATGCGAAAGCCGCCATTTTAGCCATCGCATGCGCCACCGCAAACCGTATTCGTATGTAACGCGTCTGACGGCACCGTGTTCATCCAGACACACCCCGTACACCGCCGACGCGGCTCGCGCCGCTGCTACAAGCACCGCGCACCCCTGTAGCAGCGGCGCAAGCCGCGTCCGGCCACACCGCGTTCATCCAGACACACCGCGCACCCTGTAGCAGCGGCGCAAGCCGCGTCCGGCAGCACTGCGTTCATCCAGACACACCGCGCACCCTGTAGCAGCGGCGCAAGCCGCGTCCGGCCACACCGCGTTCATCCGGCCACACCGCGAACCCTGTAGCAGCGGCGCAAGCCGCGTCCGGCCACACCGCGTTCATCCAGACACACCGCGCACCCTGTAGCAGCGGCGCAAGCCGCGTCCAGCCGCACCGCGTACCCCTACAACATTCGCGCAATCAGCCGATCTGCTCCTTGGCTAACTTCACTACGTTGTCCACGGTAAACCCGAACTTGGCCTGCAACTTGTCGATCGGTGCGGAGGCGCCGAAGCTGTTCATGACCACTTTCGCGCCCGTCGCGCCGACATACCGATCCCAGCCCAGCGGCCCAGCCTGTTCGATGGCCACGCGGGCGGTGACTGCCGCTGGCAGCACCTGCTCGCGATAACCCGCGTCCTGCTCCTCGAACAACTCCCAGCACGGCAGGCTCACGACCCGCGCTGCAATGCCCTGTGCCTGCAACTGTTCATAAGCTTCAACCGCCAAGCCCACCTCGCTGCCAGTGGCAATCAGGATCACCTGCGGGTTGTCGCTATCTGCCAGGACATAGCCGCCACGAGCCACGCCTTCGGCACTGGCGAAGCGCTCACGATCCAACGTCGCCATGGGCTGGCGCGACAGCACGATGCACGAAGGCCGATCGGTCTGTGCCAAGGCAATCTTCCACGCCTGGGTCGTCTCGTTGGCATCACCCGGACGCAACGTCAGCAGCCCCGGCGTGGCCCGCAGTTGGGTCAAATGCTCGATAGGCTGGTGGGTCGGACCATCCTCGCCCACGCCGATCGAGTCGTGGGTAAACACGAACACCACCGGCAACTCCATGATCGCCGCCAGGCGAATCGGCGGTTTCATGTAATCGCTGAATACCAGGAAGGTCGAGGTGTAGGGTCGGATGTAGCACAGCGCCAAGCCGTTAGCGATGGCGCCCATGGCGTGCTCACGGATGCCGAAGTGCAGATTGCGACCACCGGGCTCCGTGGCCGAGAAACTGCCAGCTCCGTCAAAGGTCAGGTTGGTCTTGGTCGAGGGCGACAGGTCGGCCGATCCCCCCAGCAACCAGGGGATCTTCTTAGCAAACGCGTTCAGCACCTTACCCCCGGCAGCACGCGTCGCCAGGCCTTTGGCGTCGGTGTCGAAGGCTTCCAGTTCCGCTTCCCAGCCTTCTGGCATTTCGCCGGCCCGCATGCGTCGCAATTGCTCGGCCAGCTCCGGTTCCCGCTCGCTCAGGGTCTGCAGCTGCTGCTCCCATTGCTCATAGCGTTCGCCATGATTGTTCAGCAGCGTGTCGCGCAGATGGTGAGCGGCCTGCTCCGGCACCGAGAAACTGCTGTTCTCATCCCAACCGTAGGCTTTCTTGGCGAGCTTGATCTCATCGTCGCCCAAGGCTTCACCGTGGGCGGCCGCCGTGTTCTGTTTGTTCGGCGCGCCGTAGCCAATGACGCTGTCGACCATGATCAGGGTCGGCGCATCGTGCGTCTGGCTGAACTGCTCGAATGCCTTGGCCAGCGCCTCTGTATCGTTGGCATCGCTGACGTGCAGCGTGTTCCACCCGTAGCCCTTGAAACGGGTCATCACGTCTTCGCTGAAGGCCAGCTCGGTGTGGCCTTCGATGCTGATCGTGTTGTTGTCGTAGATCCAGCACAGGTTCGATAGCTTCAGGTGGCCGGCCATCGACGCGGCTTCACTGCTGACGCCTTCCATCATGTCGCCGTCGCCGCAGATCACGTAGACGTTGTAGTCGAACAGCTTCAGATCGTCCCGGTTGAAGCGCGAGCCGAGCCAGCGCTGAGCCATGGCCATGCCCACGCTGTTGGCGCACCCTTGCCCGAGCGGACCCGTTGTGGTCTCCACGCCGGTGGTGTAACGGTATTCCGGGTGACCTGGGGTTTTCGAGTCCATCTGGCGAAATTGCTTGATGTCCTCGAGGCTGATGGCCGGTTGGCCGGTCTTGGTGCCGTCTGCGTCGATTTCCTCGACACCGGCCAGATGCAGGAGGCCATAGAGCAGCATGGAGGCATGGCCGGCGGAGAGCACGAAGCGGTCGCGGTTGGGCCAGTCGGGATGCTCGGGGTGGTAGCGCAGGAAGCGGCTCCACAGGGTGTAGCCGACTGGGGCCAAGGCCATCGGGGTGCCGGGGTGACCGGAATTGGCTTTCTGTACCGCGTCCATCGCCAGGGTGCGCAGGGTGTTGATGCACAGTTGATCGTTGGCGGCGGAGGAGGCTGAAGTTGGAGCTTGATTAGGCATGTCGATTCGATCCCACATTGAGTTCGCGAGGAAATCGCGGTGAAGATGTCGTCAGGGTTGACCCTCCGGCGGCCGGGTAAGTTGCGTTGCAAGCGCCCGGTGCCGTGTCGGCGCCCTCGAGCCAGCCGTTCCGGGCAAATTGTTACCGGGCATGCAACGCAGCTTTATCGAAATCCGGTTTGCCCCACGCCTGCGTCCCGGCCTAAGCTTGACCGTTCGATGCCGTATGCCCTTACCAGTGGAATCCATGATGCCCAGCCAGTTTCCTTCCGCCAGGCCCCGCCGCCTGCGCCGCAACGCTTCTTTCCGCGATCTGTTCCAGGAAGCCGAATTCAACCTAGGCGACCTGGTGCTGCCGATTTTCGTCGAAGAAGAAATCGATGACTTCGTCCCTATCAGCAGCATGCCGGGAGTCATGCGCATCCCCGAATCGAAGCTTGCCGGCGAGATCGAGCGCTACGCGCGTGCCGGTATCAAGTCGGTGATGACCTTTGGCGTGTCCCACCATCTGGACGCCGACGGCAGTGACACCTGGAACGAAAACGGCCTGGTGTCGCGTATCGCGCGCATCTGCAAGGACACCGTCCCGGAAATGGTGGTGATGGCCGACACCTGTTTCTGCGAGTACACCTCCCACGGGCACTGCGGTGTCCTGCACGGTGATCAGGTCGACAACGATGCCACCTTGATCAATCTCGGCAAGCAGGCCGTGGTCGCCGCACGGGCAGGTGCCGACTTCATCTCGCCATCGGCGGCCATGGACGGTCAGGTGCAGGCAATTCGCGGTGCGCTGGACGAAGCCGGCTTCTTCGATACGTCGATCATGGCCTACTCGACCAAGTTCGCGTCGTCGTTCTACGGGCCCTTCCGCGAAGCCGGTGGTACGGCGCTAAAGGGTGACCGCAAGACTTACCAGATGAACCCGATGAACCGCCGCGAAGCGGTGCGTGAGTCGTTGCTCGACGAGCAGGAAGGCGCCGATGCGCTGATGGTCAAGCCGGCCGGGGCCTACCTGGACATCATTCGCGACATCCGCGAAGCGTCGCGCCTGCCTCTCGCGGCGTATCAGGTCAGCGGCGAATACGCCATGATCAAGTTCGCCGGCCAGGCCGGGGCAGTGGACGAGCAGCGTATCGTGCGCGAGAGCCTGGGCGCCATCAAGCGCGCGGGCGCGGATCTGATCTTCACCTACTTTGCCATGGACATTGCCCGCGAAGGCATCTAAGGCTCGGTTCACTGCCCCTGGCGCATCGGCATGCGATCGATGGTAGTGAACAGCGACTCGGGATCGACCGGCCCTGGCCGGTCGACCTTGATCCCACCGTCCTTGCCCACCAGTATCACCCGCGCCCCGGCATCGCCCCGATGCCCGACAGCCTGCAACAGTGCTGCACTGGCTGAACCGCTCAGCGGCTGGCCATTGCGGCTGGCGGCACCCGCGACGATCTCGTAGAGCACCATCTCCCGTTCGACGAACCCTTCACGGGCGTCTAACTTGCCCAAGGCTTCCCGCAGCTCCACCAGTGTCGCGTCCTGGGCGTTGGGGACGATCACGATCAAAGGGCGGCTCTGCCAACGTTCGGCTACCAGCGGATTGGCGTCGCTGGCTTCGGCCGAAGCCAGTCCAAGGCCCAGTGCAAGCGCTGCAATCGTCGCTTTCATGTTCGATCTCCCGATGGGTTCAAGCCTGTGCACAATAGTGTCACTCCCGGTAGAACTTGGCGATGCGCCCGGGGTTCAAAGCCCTACCGCTCCTTCGCAATGGGTTTTCACAATGACACTCCGAATTCAGCAACAAGACATCGAGCGAGCGAATCTGCGCACCGTCAGCGAAATCTGGCTGGCCGGGCCGAAGTGCACCTATGACGTGGAAAGCGAGGTCGATAGCAAATGCTTCTGGCGCGGGCAACCTACCGTCAGCCACGACATGCTCAGTGAAGGGACTCACGAACAGAATCTGCAGCGTCTATGGCTGGTGGTCGCCAACGTTGACGATGATGCGGAGGTGGGTGCAGCCGAAACCTTGCTCCGTGCGTCCCTGGAAAAACAGAACATGGAAGGGGAGTTCTACCCGGCGGAGCAGAAGAACACCACTGCGCCGTGAGCTTCGCAGTGTAATAGTCAATCTCTTATACGTTTCAAAATAATGCAAAAAGCCCGGTCGATCAGCTTCGGTTCGGGCATTATGCCTGAACCTGCTTCTAGCTTTGTCTCATAACCAGTTGATTTATAGAGGTATCTATTAATAATCGGCTGGCATGGTGTGTGCACTGCTATCCCTGGCAAACCGTACGTGAGCGATCACACAGGTTCAACCTGCTAGGAGCACGACAACAATGATGAGCCCTGCCGAACACCTTCCTCCTGCCGCGCTATCCGCCTCCGCGGACAGCTCCAATCACTCGGGAGTCTCCTGGGCCGCGATCTTCGCCGGCGCCGCTGCTGCCTCCGCACTTTCCATGATTCTCGTCGTACTAGGCTTCGGCCTGGGTTTCTCGGCCGTATCGCCGTGGGCTGACAAAGGCGTGAGCGCCACGACCCTCGGTGTCTCGACCGTCCTGTGGCTGACTTTCACGCAGATCGTCGCATCGGGCATGGGCGGCTATCTGGCCGGCCGGCTGCGGGTCAAGTGGGCCAATATGCATGGCGATGAAGTGTACTTCCGCGACACAGCCCATGGCTTCCTGGCCTGGGCCGTTGCTTCGTTGGTCACCGCCATGCTGGTGTTGGGTTCGGTGGGCAGTGCGATCGGCAGCGGTGTGCAGGCCACTGCCAGCGTCGCCGGTGGCGCATCCGTCGCAGCCGCGAGCTCCAACAGCGATAGCGCGAGTGACCCCTATGGTTACTTCGTCGACATGCTGTTTCGCGACAACCGTCCTGTCGCGGTCAGCGATGACGCGGCACACGCCGTGGTGACCCGCATCTTTGCCCGTACCGTGAGCAACGATGGACAGCTCGCCGTCGAAGACCGTGCCTACCTGGCGCAGCTGGTCAGCCAGCGCACCAACCTGACTCAAGCCCAGGCCGAGCAGCGTGTCGATCAGGTCTACGGTCAAGCGCTGAAATCGGTGCAAGACGCTGAACTGGCTGCCCGCCAGGCCGCCGACACCGCCAAGAAAGTTGCTGCCGCCACTGCACTGTGGACCTTCGTTGCCTTGCTCTGCGGCGCATTCTTCGCCAGCTTCGCAGCAACCTTCGGTGGCCGCAGCCGCGATGCCGTGGTCTGGCATGAACGCGACCGTACTCGCACCCACACACCCACTTCGATTCGCTGATCAAGGAGTACTACCATGCGCTCGATTCTCTTGTTCTTTCTCGGTGTGCCTATCCCGATCATCATCCTGATCGCGCTGTTCATGCATTGAGTCCCGCCGTATCGGCCGCTTGACCGGGTCGATATTCCGCACAACGCCCCTGGCGCAATTTCATTGCCCGGGGGCTTTGTGTTTGTGCCAGGCGAAATGCGGTGAGTGGCTATTTTTTATCTTCATGTTTCATCAGCAGACATCGGCGCCCCTTGTGACCGGTACTTCGCCATACTCAGTTCCACCCTTCTGTAGGAAGTCTCCCCACATTCCGCGTGAAAGATCTCAAGGAGCAGCGCCATGCCGACCCGCCGTCAGTTCGTTCAATACACCGCCGCGCTCGGCGCCCTGGCCAGTTGTGGCCCGCTGATGTCGCGCCTGGCGTTCGCGGCGCAGCCGCTGCTGCAACGCAAGATACCGGCGACCGGTGAGTTGCTTCCCGTGATCGGACTGGGTACGTCCCAGACATTCAACGTGGACCCGGAGTCGGCGGACATGGCCCCTCTGCGCGAGGTGCTGGCGGCGTTCGTAGCGGGTGGCGCCAAGGTCATCGATACGGCGCCCAGCTACGGCCGGGCGGAACGGGTCAGCGGCGAGCTGGTGGCTCAAGCCGCCGCACGCGACAAGGTGTTTCTGGCGACCAAGCTCTCGTCCACTGGTCGTGAGGCCGGCATGCGTCAGATCGAGGCCAGCTTCAAGGCGCTGCGTACCGACAGGATTGATCTGATTCAGGTCCACAACCTGCAGGACACCCGCACGCAGTTGGCGCTGCTGCGCGAACTCAAGGCCCAGGGCCGCATCCGCTACATTGGCGTGACGCACTACGTGGAGTCGGCCCACGATGAGCTGTTGGCCGTGCTCAAACAGGAGCCCGTCGACTTCGTGCAGATCAACTACTCGATCGGCGCGCGCAATGCCGAGCGCAAGCTGCTGCCGTATTGCGCCGACAAGGGTATCGCCACCCTGATCAATCGGACGTTCGAAGCCGGCCGCCTGTTCGCCAAGGTCAAGGGTCGTGCGGTACCTGAATGGGCCAGCGCCGAGCTGGATGCCAGTTCCTGGGCGCAGTTGATGCTCAAGTTCGTCCTGGCCAACCCTGCGGTGACCGCCGTCATTCCCGCCACGTCGCAGCCGCGTTATGTGCTCGACAACCTGCTCGCCGGCCAGGGTCGTTTGCCCAATGCCGAGCAACTCAAGCGCATTGCCGCCGAGTTTGCCTGAGGTGCGTCTTCCATGAGCCCCGTCGCTGCGCGCTTCACGCAGGTGATCAATGCCCGTCCTGGCGAGGGGCAGGCCGCGTTGGCCGGGTTCGCGTTGTTCTTCTGCCTGTTCTGCGGCTATTTCATGCTGCGACCGATCCGCGAGTCGATGGGCATTCAGGGCGGTGTGGAAAACCTGCAATGGCTGTTCACGGCCACCTTCATCGCCATGTTGGTCGCCGTGCCGCTGTTTGGCTGGCTCAACTCCAGGGTGGCCAGGCTTCACTATATCGATTGGGTCTACGGCTTTTTCTGCGGCAATCTGTTGCTCTTCGCCGTTGCGTTCGGCGCTGCCGAACAGGGCATCTGGCTGGCGCGGGTGTTCTATGTGTGGATCTCGGTCTATAACCTGTTCGTCATCTCGGTGGCCTGGAGCCTGATGGCCGACGTCTTCGATGGCGCACAGGCCAAGCGCCTTTTCGCGTTCATCGCCGCGGGCGCGAGCGTCGGCGGTCTCGTCGGCCCGGCCCTGAGTGCCTTGCTGGTGGGTGTCATGGGCCCCAGCGGGCTATCGGTTCTGGGCGCTGTGTTGCTTGCCATCGCCGTCGCCCTCAAGCACCTGTTGATGAGCTGGCGCGCCGTGCACGGGGCAGGGCGGCCCGGCGCCGCTCAGGCCGAAAACCCGCGCCGCCCGGTGGCTGGCAATCCGTTCAGCGGGCTGACCCGTGTGCTGCAATCGCGCTATCTGCTGGGCGTCTGCGCCTTCGTGGTGCTGTTGGCCACGGTCAGCACCTTTCTGTATTTCGAGCAGGCACGCCTGGTAGCCGAGTTGTTCCCCAGCCGCGAGGAGCAGGTCCGGGTATTCGGCATCATCGATTTCGTCGTTCAGGCCGGCGCACTCACCGCGCAGCTGTTCATCACCGGCCGGCTGGCGCAGCGACTGGGGGTTAGGACCTTGCTGGCCTTGGTGCCGGCGCTGGTGTGCCTGGGGTTCATCGGCCTGGCGCTGGCGCCGAGCTTCGCCATGCTGGCGGGGCTGATGATCGCCCGGCGCATCGGTGAATACGCGTTCGTGCGACCTGGGCGCGAGATGCTGTTTGCGCCGCTGGACGCAGAAACCAAGTACAAGGCGAAGAACTTCATCGACACCGTGGTTTACCGCGGTGGTGACGCCTTCAGCGGCTGGGTCAAGAGCCTGCTCGACCTGCTCGGTCAGGGCGTGGTGCTGATCGCGCTGGTGGGCGCGGCCTGCGCCGCGCTGTGGGGCGTGGTGGGCTGGTACTTGGGCGGTAAAGCCGACGCCGCCAGCGCCCAGCCTGTCGGGCCACACAAATAAACCGCCTCGATCGCGTCCGGTTGGCTACAGTAAAGCTGAGTTCGGCCGACACCCTCTGATTACAGCCATACATTCGGACATGATGTCTACGACCAGACGCTTTTCCTGCACCGGCCTGTTCGTTCTGATCAAACGGCTGTGCAGCGTACCTCAAGGCAACTCGCGTCTGCTCGCGGCCCAGTACAAGGCCCTGGCCAGGCAGATTCCTCTGATGTACTTCATCCTGCTGATCAACAGCTGGGCACTGGCCTTTACCCACATGGCCAGTTCGCCGGTGTGGATGACCGTGCACATCCCTCTGGTGTTGACCCTCATCAGCCTGGTGCGGGCGGTGGCCTGGCGTCGAGGCTGGCAGCAGCAACCCGATGACGTCGAGGTCGCCCAGGCACTGGCGCGCACCAACCGTATCTGCTGCGTGGTCGCCGTCGGTTTCACGGTATGGGCCCTGGCGCTGTTTCCCTATGGCGACAGTTACGCCAAGGCGCACGTGGCCTTCTACATGGCCATTACGGTGATCGGCTGCATTTTCTGCCTGATGCACCTGCGCTCTGCGGCCCTGATGACGGCGGTGGTGGTCAACGTCGCCTTCGTCGCATTCTTTGCCTCCACCGACAACCCCACCTTCATCGCCACCAGCGTCAACGTGTTGCTGGTCACCGGCATCATGCTGGTGGTGCTGCAGAACAACTATCGCAACTTCACCGGACTGGTGAACGCCCAGGCGCGCAGCGAAGCCCTGAGCGACGAGAACTTTTTACTGGCCAACAAGGACAGCCTGACCGGATTGCCCAATCGGCGCTGGTTCTTCAACTGCCTGGACACCTGCCTGGCCAAGGCGGGCGAGGAGGGGCAACGCCTGGGCGTGGGCATCCTCGACCTCGATGGCTTCAAGCCGGTCAACGACCTGTACGGTCACAGTGTCGGCGACCGCCTGCTGGCCGAGGTCGGTACACGCCTGGCTGCGCTGCTGCCCGATAATGTCCAGGTCGCGCGCTTGGGAGGCGACGAATTCGCGCTGATCCTGCCCGACTGTGGCGACAACCTGGAGATTTCCCTGTTCGCCGAACGCATCTGTGTGGAGCTGAGCAAACCGTACCTTCTGGTCGATGTGCCGATCCAGGTGGGCGCATCCATGGGCCTGGCGACCTTTCCCGATCTGGCCGGCAATGCCCATGAATTGTTCGAGTACGCCGATTACGCGCTGTACCAGAGCAAGCACCATTTCGTCGGCCATATGTCGCTGTTCTCGGCTGCGCACCGCAAGCAATTGCAAAGCGCGATCATCACCGAACAGGCGTTGCGACGGGCGGATCTTGAGGGTGAATTCCATGTCGCCTTCCAGCCCATCGTCGACCTGCAGACCGGTGCCACCGTCGCCTTCGAGGCCTTGGCGCGCTGGCAGAGCGTAGAGCTGGGGCCGGTTCCGCCTGGCCAGTTCATTCCGGTCGCCGAGCGCAGCGGCATGATCAATCGCCTGACCCTGCCGCTGCTGGCCAAGGCCTTGCGGGGCGCCGCGGCCTGGCCGGCGCCGATTCGTCTTTCCTTCAACCTCTCGGCCCATGACTGCGGTTCGCCCGACGCGGTCCAGGCCATCGTCCAGCTGCTCACCAGTGGGCTGTTCGATCCGAGTCGGGTCGACCTGGAGATCACCGAGACGGCGACCCTCAAGGATCTGGATCTGGTCCAGGAAGCGATCGCCACCCTGCGCTCGTTGGGGTGCGGCATTTCCCTGGACGATTTCGGCACCGGCTATTCCAGCCTCAGTCACCTGCATGCGCTGGCATTGACCAAACTCAAGGTCGATCGCAGTTTCGTCGCCCGCCTGCATGAGAAGCCGGCCAGTTACAAAATCGTCAAATCCCTGCTCGCACTGACCCAGGACATGGACCTGGATTGCATTTTCGAGGGCGTGGAGACCCGAGAGGAGGTCCAGGCGCTGGTCGCATTGGGCTGCCGCTATGTGCAGGGCTACTACTTCGCCCGGCCCATGTCCGCGCTGGATACCGCGGACTGGATTGCCCTGGACCATGCTCCGGTTCAGCGCTGACGACGCTTGGACTTTGCCGTGATCAGGATTTCGAGCCGGGCCGGCCGGGTATGTGGTTGAGGATGGACTTGGAGAAGCCACCGTCGACGCAGATATCTTGCCCCGTCACGTATCCTGACAATGGGCTGACCAGAAACTCGATCACGTTTGCGATATCGATCGGTTGGCCAATCCTGCCCAACGGGATGATTGCCTCTCTGGCTTTCTTGAGTTGTGGGTCAGCGTAGATCTTTTCGGACATCGGTGTGTGTGTCATGCCCGGAGAGACCACGTTGACGCGGATACCTTCGGGCGCCCATTCCAGGGCCAGTGTCTGGGCAAGCATCGTCAATGCCGCTTTGGTAGGGCTGTAGGCGCCCGAGCCGGCATGTGGAATCTGACCAGACATTGAAGAGGTAAAACAGGCCGCACCACCGCTCTCGCGCAAATGCGGGTAACTGGCTTTGGCGAGGAGCCAAGCGCCGCGTAGATTGACCGAAAACATATCGTCCCAATCTGCAAGCGTCAGGTCGCAAATCTTGCCAGGACTGGCGATGCCGGCATTGGCCACCAGGGCGTCAAGCCCGCCGAACTCCGCGACCGCTGTCGCCACCAGCTGACTCGGTACTTCATCCTTGCCGAGATCGCCGCACAATGAAATGGCGACTCCTCCCATAGCCTCGATGGACCTGACGACTTCTTTCTGTGTGTCATTCGGGGCATGTCCACAGACCGCAATTCTAGGCTGGACTCCCCGAGCCAGAGCTGCCTCCGCGATTCTTATGCAGGCCGACGCGCCGATACCACTGCTACCACCACTGACCAGAGCTCTCATTGATGCAGTCCTTCTTATTGGATTTATTGGATGTCGTTGTTTGAACCGGGACATTCGAAACAATGCCAACATACGAAAACAGCTTGCGCTTTGCAATCGAATTGACAACGTAACTCGATTCCATTATGTTTTTTTGGTCTTTTTCTAGCGTACCCCGGCTGCTAGTGCGGCGATCCGCTGGCCAAGTAAGACCGAGGCGTTGTATGGCCTTGGCCAATCACCGGACTCATAGGCCGTGGCGTTCTCCATTTGTCGAAACAATAACAAGAAGGGAATTTCAGCATGATCATCAGCACGTTTTCCTACCTATGGGCGTCCACGGCCATCGATGCCATCGCCGAACTTTCCGAGCACGGGCATCGCGTGTTCGAAGTGCCTGTCAGTTCGCCCCATTGCTGGCCCGTGGAACTCTCGACTGCCCAGCAGTCCGAAGCCTACGTGCGGCTGCTGGGTTACGGTGCCAAGGTCAGATCCCTAAACGCTGGCGGCTATGACATCAATCTGGCCAGCCCCGCCGCGAACATGCGTCGGAAAAGTATCGACCACATCAAGGCAGTGATCGATCTGGCAGCCGCCTGGGGCACGCAAGAAGTAGTGATATCACCTGGTACTCGTCGACCGATGATTTCTCCGCCACTGGAAAAGACCTACGACTGGATGTACGAAAGCCTTGCGGTGCTGACACCGATGGCGAAGCAGGCCGGTGTCCGGCTGCTTCTCGAGAACACGCCGTACTGCTTCACCCCCACGATGCCGCAACTGGCAGAAGTGGTCGAAACCCTCAACGATGACACGGTCAGGGTTGTCTACGACATCGCCAACGCCGCGTACATCGCTGAAGATCCGGTCGCGAGCTTGTTGGCGTACCACGCTGCTATCGAGTTTGTGCATGTGTCGGACACCGGTATGGATGTCTGGGGGCATGATCCGGTTGGGACCGGTGTAGTCGACTTCGTAGGGCTGGGTGAGGCCGTTCAAGCCACCTGCGGTATCGAAAACTGCGTGCTGGAAATTATCCGCGAGGAAAACGCGTTGCATGAACTGAACAAGGGTGTGGCGGACCTGCGCGCCAAGGGATGGAAAATTCCCTAGTCAGCCCACGGGTTTGCAGGCCCTCAGGGCCTGCAATGCGATCCGTTGCAGGCGTAGGGATCAGAAGGGACCAGGCACATGGGACGTTACTTGGCATATCGCAGCGCCTGCATGCGCGCGATGGGGGCAACGAATCATTCTTCGCTCACCGAATTCCAGAGCGCCCAGTGTTCGCCCAGCTTGATGGCTGAACGCTTGAGGCTTGCCAGGTGTGCATCAAGCGTTTCTTCGCGCATGCGTGCTATGGGGCCGGCAATGCTCAGAGTCCCCACAGGCGCGGTGTTGGCTGGGCGCGAGGCGTCGAAGACCGCCACTGCTACTACGCACACGCCGACTTCGCCTTCCTCGCGCACGACCGCATGTCCTTCGCTGCGAATCAAGGCTATGTCATCGAAAATGTCGCGAATCGAAACACGCGCGTTGGGGCCTGCATAGTTTCGGGTGTTTTCTATGTCCCAGGCTGACAGGATCCGCATGGCGCGCTCGTCGCGCATGGTCGACAGCCACACTTTTCCTGCCGCGGTCGTGTGCGGGATGATCTTTTCATCCAAGGCCCGGCGGTATTGCAGGCCCCGAGTATTCTTGGTGGCCTGAAGTACCCAGGTCAGATGATCTTCCGCTACCTCCGCCAGCCGAACGTGCTCGCCGGTTTCAACGGCCAGTTCGTCCAGCAATGGCTGCATGATTCTGGCAAATCCCGTTTCATTGATGAAACTCATGCCCATGCTGGGAATCTTCAGCGTCAAGCGGTAGTGATCTTGTTCGTCCTGGCAAACATATCCCCTTTCTCGAAGCGCGCTCAATATGCGGTGCGCCGTTGCCATCGCAACTTGGGTCTGCTCGCTGATCTCAGACAGAGAAAGACCACCCGGATGAGCAAGCAGCAGTTCCAGGGTGTTGAAGTAACGTCCAATATGCGACAAGTTTCCAATCCTCTACGCTGCCGGCCGACGCCAGGCAACTTTGCTTCACGATGCTAGAGCCGAACGGGAAGGCCACCCAGGCGATCCGATTCATAAGCAGCCTCGATGATACTCAGGACCGTATGCATTGTCGCAAGTCTTGCACCTTTATAGGCAGTGTCACGATCAGCAGCAAGAACATCGGTCACGAAGTTGTCGTAATACACGTCCGAGTTCAGGCTCATCTGCAGATCGCTGGCTTGGCCGGTCGCATCGACGATACGCATGCCTTCTGCGGTCGAACGGGCGTAGAACCGATCGCTCGACAATGAAAATGAATACTCACGCTGTTCCGGGGTATTGGCCGGATAGTTGTATCCCGTTTCGATGGTGCAGATGCAGCCGCTCTCGGTTACCAAGGTCATCATGGAGCCAATTTCCACGGCCGCCAGTTGCGGGTCACGATACATCACCGCAGAAACGCTGCGTATGCGTTCGGCGCAAATCTGCTCGATCAGATCAACGAAGTGAACGGCCAGATTGATCGTGCAGCCGCCTCCCGAGCGTCGTGGGTCGAGCATCCAGGCGCAGCTGTTGGTCAGGTAACGATCGGGTGGGCCGGCATTGAATCGAAATGACTGGGTCCTCCATTTGGCGCCGGTGTGCAGCGCTGCGCTTTTGAGCCGGCTCAATAGTTCGCTGTGCCGCCAGATAAGCGGTACGGCCACGAACAGATCAGCCGCTTCGGCCAGTCGTTGCAACTCCAGCACTTCTTGCCGAGTGAGCCCGCAAGGCTTTTCCATGGCGAACGGGATGTGTCGTTCGATCAGCGTTTTGCCCATGGCATGGAGTTCATCGTGTGGACCGAAGGCGAAGGCGAAGTCAGCTGGCTGGTCCTGCAACAGCGTCTGCCAATCACCATAGAGCCTTGCACCGAAGCGCTGGGCCAGGGCGGGACCGCGTGTCCCGGTAGCGTCGGATACCGCCGTGACGGTGACATCGGCCAGCCGCTCCAAAGCATCCAGATACAGCGGCGTGTGCCAATGGCTTACTTCCAGAAGAACAACGTTCACACATTCATTCCTTATGATGGTGGTGGCGTGTCAGGCCCGGCGGTCGCCACAGGGCCGCCTGGCGCAAGCAGAGGGTGTCATCCCCTTCTGCCTGCATCGGGCCTGTGAGTCCAGCTGCATGTGGCGCTGCGCAGAGCACTGAACAGTACCGCTACAGTCCGCCTGGTGCTCGTCAGGAACGTGTTGCCGACACCGATTGAGGTACGTTCATTGCCGGCTTGCGGCTGGACAGTTCCTGCACCCGTTCATATTCCTCTTGCGACATCGGTACGGCATTGGGGTCGCCCAGGTCTTTGAGGCGTATGCGGTAGGTTTCACGGGTAGTGAACGCGGCGAATGCAGAGATGGCGCAGATGCCGAACGTCAATGCGCCGATTTTCAGGGGAATGTTCTCGGTTCCGGGAGGCGCAATGGTGACGAACAGGGCAGGGAGGAACGCCGTGCAGGCCACGCCGATGTTCTGACCGATCGCCATACCCGTAACCCGAACCCGGGTACGGAACAGTTCAGGGAACAAGCTTGGAAAAACGCCGTTGAACCCTTGGTACGCTACGCCCCACATGAGCAGCGACAGAATCAGCGACAGCCACAGGTTGTGAATGCTGATCGCGTAGAGATAGGCGAATGACAGCAGCCCGCCGCACAGGACACCTACGATGACCGGAGGTCGACGGCCAATCCTGTCAGACAGCTTTCCAACGAAGGGGATGAGAACGACTGCACACAAATTGCCCAGTACCGGAATCCACATGAACACCCCGGAAGGGAAGCCAATCCCGTAGGCAGGCTGGACTGCATAGGTTGCGCCGAAGACCGAGGCGACGATGGCAAGCACCGCGGAGAGCGCCATGCAGATCACCCGCAGCACATCTCGCCAGCTTTGCGTGATCACTTCGACCACAGGCAATTTCTCGGGTTGGGCGTGAGTCTTCGCTTCGGTGAACACCGGGGCTTCATGAACTTCACGGCGGATGATCCAACCGGCCACCAGTACCACGGCGCTCAGCAGGAACGGAATCCGCCAGCCCCAGGCAGCGAACTGATCGGCAGGCATGAATTGGGCGAGCGGGAGGAACACTGCAGCGGCCAGGAGTTGCCCGGCCTGTACGCCTTGCAGCGTGAAGCTGGCGAAGTATCCGCGACGCCCGTCGGGTGCATGCTCCAGGGTCATGGAACTGGCGCAGGACACTTCGCCTGCGACGGCGAAGCCTTGCACCAGGCGCAGGAAGATCAATATCGCCGGCGCCCATATACCGATCTGCTGGTAGGTCGGAAGCAGCCCGATGCTCAGCGTCGAGAAACCCATCAGAAACATGCAGTAGACCAGCACGGTCTTGCGCCCATGTCGGTCGCCCAAATGTCCCAGCACCACGGCACCGATCGGTCGGGCGATGTACCCGACACCGAAACTGGCCAGTGAAACGATGATGCCGACAGTCGGGTTGTCTGTCGGAAAAAACAGTTGCGGGAAAAGCAGCGCCGCAGCAGTGGCGTATATGAAAAAGTCGTAGTACTCCAGCGCCGATCCTATCCACCCGCTCGCGGCGGCTTTCCTCGACTGGCGCTTGGAATTCGGGTCGGGTTGCAAGGTATCGCTCATGGGATTGCTCCAGGATTTTATTATTGTAACGGCGTTCCACTTGTAATGTTGTTCTTGAAAGGTTGTTTCGTCAAGCGGTCTGCACGCCATTGCGCGCGCTTGGGTTGCAATCCGTCGCCTGGGCGAGGGGTCGCAATGGCTTTGGCGCACCGTTGCTCGAGTAACCCTTTGCTTTCCTTGCACAATCTTGGACAATCACGCCCCTTTTCAAGGTCGGAGCGCTGCCAGCTGCACGTTTTTCCGCTTCCGGCCATCGATTGAACACCGGCAAGCGGAGATTCGAACGGATGAACGAGCAAGCCAACAGCCTTGACCCCCGATACGCGCAGGCGCCCGCCGCGCTGACGCCCTGGAACCGCCATGACACCACATGGATGCTGGGCCTGTTCGGCACCGCGATCGGCGCCGGCACGCTGTTTCTGCCGATCAACGCCGGCCTCGGCGGCTTCTGGCCACTGATGATTCTCACAGTGCTCGCTTTTCCGATGACCTACTACGCGCATCAGGGCCTGACTCGCTTCGTGTTGTCCGGACGCGCCGGGACCGACATCACCGATGTCGTGGAGGAGCATTTCGGCATCAAGGCCGGGGCGTTGATCACGCTGCTCTATTTCTTTGCCATCTTTCCGATCCTGTTGATCTACAGCGTCGGCCTGACCAATACCGTCGGCAGCTTCATGGAGCACCAGCTGGGCATGCAGACCCCGCCGCGGGCGGTGTTGGCGCTGGTATTGATCCTGGGCCTGTTGATCGTGGTGCGTTGTGGCGAGCAATTCATCGTCAAGGCGATGAGCCTGATGGTCTATCCGTTCATCGTTGCACTGTTGCTGCTGGCCTTGTACCTGATCCCCCATTGGAACGGCGGCATCCTTGCCACCGCAGGCGAGATGCCCGCGCCGGGGGCGTTCATTCATACCCTGTGGCTGGCGATTCCAGTCATGGTGTTCTCGTTCAACCACTCGCCGATCATCTCGGCCTTCGCGGTGGACCAGAAACGCCGCTACGGGGAGTTCGCCGACCAACGCAGCAGCCAGATCCTGGCCCGCGCCCATGGCTTGATGGTGGTGCTGGTGCTGTTCTTCGTGTTCAGCTGCGTGCTGACCCTGTCGCCTGCGCAGTTGGCCGAGGCCAAGGCACAGAACCTGTCGATCCTGTCCTACCTGGCCAATCACTTCAGCAACCCGGTGATCGCCTTCGCCGCGCCGCTGATCGCGATCGTGGCTATCGCCAAGTCGTTCCTGGGGCACTACATCGGCGCCAGCGAAGGCATCAAGGGCCTGGTGCTGAAGTCCGGCCGCCGTCCCAATCCCAAGGCCCTGGATCGTTTCACCGCATTGTTCATGTTGCTGGTCTGCTGGCTGGTCGCCACGCTCAACCCGAACATCGTGCGCATGATCGAGAGCTTCGGGGGACCGGTCATTGCCGCCTTGCTGTTTCTCATGCCGATGTACGCGATCCGTCGCGTGCCGGCCATGCGCAAGTACGCTGGTCACATGTCCAACGTATTCGTGACGCTGGTCGGCCTTGTGGCCATCTCGGCGCTGGTCTATTCCCTGAGCGTGTGACCAAGCCTGTTACACTGACCACCGATGCCCGACCTGCGGCGGCCGATTTGCGGTCAGTCCAGGGCGGGCGCGCACCGAGGTGGTAGCGATGGACGAAGTACAGCAACTGGCTGACATGCTCCAGCAACATGCCGCAACCCAACAACGCCAGCAACAGGCGTTCAAGGATCAATGCCAGCACTGGCGGGACAGTATCCAGGCTCTGTTCGCTCAGATCGAAACCTGGCTGGCGCCGCTCACCGAGCGGCAACTGCTGGTGATCGAGCGCACGCCTTGGGTGGCCACCAGCAGCACCTACCCCAGCGATCACTCGCCCTTCATCAGCGAGTCCCTGGCGATCATCCTGGCGCAGCGTCGGGTCGAGCTGGTGCCGCAGGTCATGGGGCAGGGCGGGGCGATGGTCATTGCCGTGGCAGGCCTGACCTCGGATCGGCACGGTAGCATTTCCATCGTCAAGGACTCGGCCGACGGCGCCTGGTTCTGGCGCAAGGATCGCGGTACCAAGGAGGCGGAATCCAGTCAGTTGGACGCGCACTTCTTCGCCCAGCAGTTGCAGGGGCTGATTCCCAAGTCTCGCGACTGATCAGGGCTGCGCTGTCGACGACGGGTGTACAGGTCTTGACGTGCTGAAACGCTTCTTCGAATGATCTGTACAACTATTTTATATCCTTATGTTTCAGCAGCTTATCGGAATCTTGGGGTAGGCCGAAAACTCCCGTTGCGCCTGCGTGAAAGCAGGTATATACCTTGAGAAACACGAAACGTTCTGCAGTCCCGAGACCGAATGCGTCACGGGTGGGACGCCAATCACCGGCCCCAGAGGAGATTGACCATGCTGCCCCCCGGACTCAGCGCACTGGAACTGCGCAGGCTCGTCGAACTGTCGTTCCTGCCGCAGAAATGCGTGTGTACAGTTACTGGCGATCAGTCAGTGTGCGTGAAGTTGATGAATCCCCAGACCGATGAAGTCGAGATGGTTAGGGCGGACATTCCTCTTGACCGCGTCACCAATGCCCGCGAGCGCGCAAGGCTGGTTCTCGAACTGCGAGCGCGGCCCCGGCCAACAGCGGCAGAGTCCCACGCCAGAGCCGGTTGATGCATTTCTGCGGCCAGCCTGAGTGCATCTCAGTACGGAACGTTTATTTTCACTTTTCGCGTAGGCCAGGCACTCGTTTTCATGCTTAACTTTGCCCTTTCTCATTCCCGAAAAAGGATAAGGTTCATGGCTCAAGTGACGCACAAAGGCAACGCGATCAAAGTCGACGGTGAGCTTCCACAGGTCGGCGCCCAAGGTCCGGCGTTCACTCTGGTGGGTGGCGGTCTGGCTGACGTTTCGCTGCAAAGCCTGGCCGGCAAGCGCAAGGTACTGAACATTTTCCCAAGCATCGACACGCCGACCTGCGCCACTTCCGTGCGCAAGTTCAACGCCCAGGCCAACGACGTGGCCAATACTGCAATCCTGTGCATCTCGGCTGACCTGCCGTTCGCCCAGGCCCGTTTCTGCGGTGCCGAAGGCCTTGAGAACGTGCAGAACCTGTCGACCTTCCGCGCCCATGACTTCCACCGCGCCTACGGCGTCGACATCGCCGAAGGCGCCCTCAAGGGCCTCACCGCCCGCGCCGTCGTTGTCCTCGACGAGAACGACAAGGTGCTGCACAGCGAACTGGTTCCGGAAATCGGCCAGGAACCTGACTACGCGGCGGCCCTCGCTGTCTTGAAGTAACGTATTCCCTGTGGCAGCGGCGCAAGCCGCGTCCGATGGCGCCGCGTGGGGTCAGATGCTCCGCGTGGCCCGTGACGCGGCTCGCGCCGCTGCTACAGGGGTGCGATGTCGTTGTAGCAGCGGCGCAAGCCGCGTCCGATGGCGCCGCGTGGGGTCAGATGCTCCGCGTAGCCTGTGACGCGGCTCGCGCCGCTGCTACAGGTTGATCGCCTGTAACCCTCGCTGCATTTCCGGCCAAGGTAAATTGCCCGTAAAGGCGCTTTGCTTATGCCCGCCGACTCCTTATCGTTCAGCCTCCTCAAAGTAGAAGTCCTCCCGCACAATGGTCGATCATTCAATGCAGTCCCCAGGTCCCCGTAAATCGCGTCGCTGGCTGTTCGGCCTGTTGATGGTGCTGGTTGTCGCCGCGTTGTGCTGGTGGTTCTGGCCGGCCAAGAAAAGCTCGGAGAACGGCACCGCCGCACCCGCCAGTGCAGGGCGCAATGCGAGTTCCGCGCGCCCCGGTTTCGGCGGTTCGGCCGAGCCTACCCCGGTGCGGGTAGCCGATGTGGTCACCGGTGACTTCCCGGTGTACTTCAAGGCGCTGGGCACGGTGACCGCGATCAATACTGTCAATGTGCGCAGCCGTGTGGCCGGGGAGTTGGTCAAGGTCAACTTCCAGGAGGGGCAGCGGGTCAAGGCTGGCGACCTGCTGGCGGAAATCGACCCGCGCAGCTATGAAATCGCGTTGCAGCAAGCCCAGGGAACGCTGGCGCAGAACCAGGCACAACTCAAAAACGCGCAGATCGACCTGCAGCGTTACAAAGGCCTGTTCGCCGAAGACAGCATCGCTCGCCAGACCCTGGATACCCAGCAGGCGCTGGTGGGGCAGTACCAGGGCACCATCCAGACCAACCAGGCGGCGGTCAACGACGCCAAACTCAACCTGGACTTCACCCGTATTCGCGCACCCATCGCCGGTCGGCTGGGACTGCGCCAACTCGACATCGGCAACCTGGTGGCTGCCAACGACACCAGCGCGCTGGTGGTTATCACCCAGGTACAACCGATCACCGTGGCTTTCACCCTGCCTGAAAGCGAACTCACACCAGTGCTGGCGCGTTACCGCAGCGGCGCCAAGCTGACCGTGGAAGCCTGGGACCGGGGCGATACGCGCAAGCAGGCCACCGGCGTGCTGGGCAGCCTGGACAACCAGATCGACACCACCACCGGTACCCTGAAGTTCAAGGCTCGCTTCGATAACCAGGACGAGGCCCTGTTCCCCAACCAGTTCGTCAACGTGCGTCTGCTCTCGGATACCCTCAAAGGGGTGGTGCTGGTGCCCTCGGCAGCCGTGCAGTACGGCGTCGACGGCACTTTCGTCTACGCCATGGACGGTAACGACAAGGTCAAGATCCGTCAGCTCAAGGTGGGCCCCACCGACGGCACCAATACTGTGGTCGAACAAGGTCTGGCCCAAGGTGATCGGGTCGTGCTCGAAGGCACCGATCGGTTGCGCGATGGCAGCCGGGTCGAAGTGGTCGATGACAGCGCCAAGGTTCCTACCACGCCGGGGCAGCATCTGCAGGGGCAGGATGGCGCCGGTGTGCCGGGCGAGAAGGGCAAGACCGGGGCATGAATATCTCGCGGCTATTCATCCTGCGCCCTGTCGCCACGACCTTGACCATGCTCGCCATCGTATTGGCGGGCGTGCTCGCCTATCGATTGCTGCCGGTGTCGGCGCTGCCGCAGGTCGACTACCCGACGATTCGCGTCATGACGCTGTACCCCGGCGCCAGCCCGCAGGTGATGACCAGCGCGGTCACCGCGCCGCTTGAACGCCAGTTCGGGCAGATGCCCGGCCTGACGCAGATGGCCTCGACCAGCTCGGGCGGCGCGTCGGTGCTGACCTTGCGCTTCAGCCTCGAGATCAACATGGACGTCGCCGAGCAGCAGGTGCAGGCGGCGATCAACGCCGCCAGCAACCTGCTGCCCTCGGACTTGCCTGCGCCGCCGGTGTACAACAAGGTCAACCCGGCCGACACCCCGGTGCTGACCATCGCCATCAGTTCCAAGACCATGCCGCTGCCCAAGCTCAACGACCTGGTCGACACCCGCATGGCGCAGAAGATCGCGCAGATCAGCGGCGTGGGCATGGTCAGCATCGCCGGTGGTCAGCGTCAGGCGGTCCGGATCAAGGTCAACCCCGAAGCGCTGGCGGCCAATGGCTTGAACCTGTCCGACGTGCGCACCCTAGTCGGTGCGTCCAACGTCAACCAGCCCAAGGGCAATTTCGATGGCCCCACACGGGTGTCGATGCTCGACGCCAACGACCAACTGCGTTCGCCCGAGGAATACGCCAACCTGATCCTGGCGTACAACAACGGCGGCCCGCTGCGGCTGCGTGACGTTGCGCAGATCGTCGACGGCGCCGAAAACGAACGGCTGGCTGCCTGGGCCAACCAGAATCAGGCGGTGTTGCTCAACATCCAGCGTCAACCGGGCGCCAACGTCATCGACGTGGTCGATCGAATCAAGGCGCTGCTGCCCACGATCACCGACACCATGCCGGCCGGGCTCGACGTTACGGTGCTGACCGACCGCACCCAGACCATCCGCGCGTCGGTAACCGACGTTCAGCACGAGCTGCTGATCGCCATTGCCCTCGTGGTCATGGTCACGTTCCTGTTCCTGCGCCGCTTCAGCGCGACCCTGATTCCTTCCATTGCTGTGCCGTTGTCGCTGGTAGGCACCTTCGGCGTGATGTACCTGGCCGGGTTTTCGATCAACAACCTCACCCTCATGGCCCTGACCGTGGCCACGGGCTTCGTGGTCGACGATGCCATCGTGATGCTGGAAAACATCTCGCGCCACATCGAGGAAGGCGAGACACCGATGCAGGCTGCGCTCAAGGGTGCGCGGCAGATCAGCTTCACCCTGCTGTCGCTGACGTTTTCGCTGATTGCGGTGCTGATCCCGCTGCTGTTCATGGCTGACGTGGTTGGCCGCCTGTTCCGTGAATTCGCCATCACCCTGGCCGTGGCCATCCTCATTTCCCTTGTAGTCTCGCTGACGCTGACCCCGATGATGTGCGCACGCCTGCTCAAGCGCGAGCCCAAGGAAGAAGAGCAGAGCCGCTTCTACAAGGCCAGTGGCGCCTGGATCGACTGGCTGATCGCTCGTTACGGTGGCGGCCTGCGTTGGGTGCTGCGGCACCAGCCGCTGACGCTGCTGGTTGCCGTCGCCACCCTGGGCCTGACTGTGCTCCTGTACCTGGTGGTGCCCAAGGGCTTCTTTCCCGTGCAGGACACCGGCGTCATCCAGGGCATCTCGGAGGCGCCGCAGTCGATTTCCTTCAAGGCCATGGGCGAGCGACAGCAGGACCTGGCCAGGATCATCCTGCAGGACCCGGCCGTCTCCAGCCTGTCTTCGTACATCGGCGTGGACGGTGACAACGCCACGCTCAACAGTGGACGCTTGCTGATCAACCTCAAGCCCCACAGCGAACGCGACCTCACCGCCAGCCAGGTGATCGCGCGACTGCAGCCCGAGGTCGACAAGCTGCTCGGCGTGCGCCTGTTCATGCAGCCGGTGCAGGACCTGACCATCGAGGATCGGGTCAGCCGCACTCAGTACCAGTTCAGCCTGTCATCCCCGGACGCCGACCTGCTCGCCACCTGGAGCGCTCGTCTGGTGGACGCGCTGAAGCAGCGCCCTGAACTCACCGATGTGGCCAGCGATCTGCAGGACAAGGGCCTGCAGGTGTACCTGGTGATCGACCGCGATGCGGCCAAGCGGGTCGGGGTGGATGTCGCCGATATCACCGACGCGCTGTACGATGCCTTCGGTCAGCGCCAGATTTCCACCATCTACACCCAGTCCAGCCAGTACCGAGTGGTGTTGCAGGCCACCGACGCCAGCACCCTCGGGCCGCAGGCGCTGGAGCAGATCTACGTCAAGGCCAGCGTCAATGGCACGGGCACGACCAATCAGACGGCCGACAGCGACACCACTGCCACCAGCGGCACCCAGGTGCGCCTGTCGAGCCTGGCCCACATCGAACAGCGCCAGGCCCAGTTGGCCATCGCCCACATCGGTCAATTCCCGGCAGTGATGATGTCGTTCAACCTCGCCGACGGGGTTGCGCTGGGCAAGGCAGTCGACGTCATCGAGCAGGTGCAGCGCGACATCGGCATGCCACTGGGCGTGCAGACTCAGTTCCAGGGCGCGGCCGAAGCCTTCCAGGCGTCGCTGCAGAGCACCCTGCTGCTGGTGTTGGCGGCCATCGTCACCATGTACATCGTGCTGGGCGTGCTCTACGAGAGCTACATCCATCCGATCACCATTCTTTCGACCTTGCCCTCGGCGGCGGTAGGCGCCTTGCTGGCGCTGCTGATCAGCGGTAACGACCTGGGCATGATCGCCATCATCGGCATCATCCTGTTGATCGGTATCGTCAAGAAGAACGCGATCATGATGATCGACTTCGCCCTGGAGGCCGAACGCAATCAGGGGCTGGATCCCGAGACCGCGATCTACCAAGCGGCGCTCCTGCGTTTCCGGCCGATCCTCATGACCACCATGGCCGCGCTGTTCGGCGCGATCCCGCTGATGCTCGCCAGCGGCTCGGGTGCCGAGTTGCGCCAGCCACTGGGCCTGGTCATGGTCGGCGGGCTGCTGGTGAGCCAGGTGCTGACGCTGTTCACCACGCCGGTGATCTACCTGTACTTCGACCGCCTGGGCCGGCGCTGGAGACGCCAGCCCACCGTCGTGCAACAGGCTGATTCATGAACCTCTCCGGACCTTTCATCCGTCGCCCGGTGGCGACCTTCCTGATGAGCGTGGCGATCATGCTGCTGGGCGGGGTCAGTTTCAGCCTGTTGCCGGTCTCGCCGCTGCCCAGCATGGATTTCCCGGTGATCGTGGTGTCGGCCAACCTGTCCGGCGCCAGCCCCGAGGTCATGGCCTCGACCGTGGCCACGCCGCTGGAGCGATCGTTCGGCGCCATTCCGGGCGTGACCACCATGAGCAGCCGTTCCAGCCAGGGCTCGACCCGGGTCATTCTCCAGTTCGACCTGGACCGCGACATCAATGGCGCGGCGCGGGAAGTGCAGGCGGCGATCAACGCGTCGCGCAACCTGCTGCCCAGTGGCATGCGCAGCATGCCGACCTACAAGAAGATCAACCCTTCCCAGGCACCGGTCATGGTCCTGTCGCTGACCTCCGACGTGCTGGCTAAGGGTCAGCTGTACGACCTGGCGTCGACCATCCTGTCCCAGAGCCTGTCCCAGGTGCCTGGAGTGGGGGAGGTGCAGATCGGCGGCAGCTCGCTGCCGGCGGTGCGCATCGAGCTCGAGCCGCAGTTGCTCAACCAGTACAACGTCTCGCTCGATGACGTGCGCACTACCATCGACGGGACCAACGTGCGGCGCCCCATCGGCTTCGTCGAGGACGGCGAGCGCCAGTGGCAGGTGCAGGCCAACGACCAGCTGGACAAGGCCGACGACTACAAGCCGCTGATCATCCGCTATCAGGACGGCTCGGTACTGCGCCTGAGCGACGTCGCCAAGGTCACCGACGGTGTCGAGGACCGCTACAACAGCGGGTTCTACAATGACAATTCGGCTGTGCTGCTGGTGATCAACCGCCAGGCCGGGGCCAACATCATCCAGACCGTCAGCCAGATCAAGGAACAGCTGCCGGCCCTGGAAGCGTTGTTGCCAGCCAGTGTCGAGCTGAACATCGCCATGGATCGCTCGCCCGTGATCACCGCCACCCTGCACGAGGCCGAGATGACCCTGCTCATCGCCGTGGTGCTGGTGGTGCTGGTGGTGTTCCTGTTTCTCGGCAATTTCCGCGCCTCGCTGATTCCCACCCTGGCCGTGCCGGTGTCGCTGGTAGGGACGTTCGCGATCATGTACCTGTGGGGCTTCTCCCTCAACAACCTGTCGTTGATGGCGCTGATCCTGGCAACCGGGCTGGTGGTGGACGACGCCATCGTGGTGCTGGAGAACATTTCCCGACACATCGATAACGGCGTGCCGCCATTGCGCGCGGCCTACCTGGGCACCCAGGAAGTCGGCTTCACCCTGCTGTCGATGAACGTCTCACTGGTGGCGGTGTTCCTGTCGATCCTGTTCATCGGCGGGATCATCGAGAGCCTGTTCCGCGAATTCTCGATCACCCTGGCGGTGGCCATCGTCGTTTCCCTGTTCGTCTCACTGACCCTGACGCCGATGCTCTGCGCGCGCTGGCTGACGCCGCATGAGACCGAGAAGGACAACCGCCTGCAGCGCTTCAGTCACCGCGTCAACCAGCGCATGGTCGCTGCTTACGACCGCAGCCTGGGCTGGGTTCTGCGTCACCGCAGGCTGACCCTGCTCAGCTTGCTGCTGACCATCATCGGCAACGTGGCCCTCTACGTGGTGGTGCCCAAGACCTTCATGCCGCAGCAGGACACTGGCCAGTTGATCGGCTTCGTGCGCGGCGACGACGGTCTTTCTTTCTCGGTCATGCAGCCGAAGATGGAAACCTATCGCCGCGCATTGCTCGCCGACCCGGCGGTCGACAGCGTGGCCGGCTTCATCGGTGGCAACAACGGCAGCAACAACGCGACCATTCTGGTTCGCCTCAAGCCCATCGAAGAACGCAAGATCAACGCGCAGCAGGTGATCGAGCGTCTGCGCAAGGAAATGCCCAAGGTGCCCGGCGGCCGCCTGATGCTGATGGCCGACCAGGACCTGCAGTTCGGCGGGGCCCGGGAGCAGAGCACCTCGCAGTATTCGTACATCATCCAGAGCGGCGATCTGTCCGCGCTGCGCACCTGGTACCCGAAAATCGTCGCGGCCTTCCGCGCGCTGCCGGAATTGACCGCCATCGATGCCCGCGAAGGCCGCGGTGCCGCCCAGGTGACCCTGATCGTCGACCGCGACAAGGCCAAGCGCCTGGGCATCGACATGAGCACCGTGACCTCGGTGCTCAACAACGCCTACAGCCAACGGCAGATTTCCACCATCTACGACAGCCTCAACCAGTACAAGGTGGTGATGGAGATCAACCCCAGATACGCGCAGGATCCGATCACCCTGGAGCAGGTCCAGGTGATCACTACGGACAACAAGCGCGTGCCGCTGTCGAGCATCGCTCACTACGAAAACAGCCTGGCCGATGACAGCGTCAGCCACGAGGGGCAGTTCGCCTCGGAGAGCATTTCCTTCGACCTGGTCAGCGGGGTGACCCTGGACGTTGCCACGCCACTGATCGAGCGCGCGCTGGTGCGTGTCGGCCTGCCCGAGGACATCATCGTCAAGGTCGCGGGCACCGGCGATGCTTTCGCGGCCGCGCAGAAAAGCCAGCCTTTCATGATTCTCGGCGCGCTGGTGGCGGTGTATCTGGTGCTGGGCATTCTCTATGAAAGCTACATTCACCCGCTGACCATTCTCTCGACCTTGCCATCGGCGGGGGTAGGGGCCTTGCTGAGCATCTACCTGACCGGTGGCCAGTTCAGCCTGATCTCGCTGCTGGGCCTGTTTCTGTTGATTGGCGTGGTGAAAAAGAACGCGATCATGATGATCGACCTGGCGCTGCAGCTCGAACGCAATGAAGGGCTGGGCCCGGCCGAATCCATTCGCCAGGCCTGCCTGCTGCGCCTGCGGCCCATCCTGATGACCACCATGGCGGCCATTCTCGGCGCGCTGCCGTTGATGTTCAGCACCGCCGCAGGCGCCGAGATGCGTCGTCCGCTGGGCCTGACCATCATCGGTGGCCTGGTGTTCAGCCAGATCCTCACGCTCTACACCACTCCGGTGGTCTACCTCTATCTTGACCGCCTGCGCCACCGCTTCAACAAGTGGCGCGGCGTGCGTACCGATGCCGCTCTGGACACTCCGCTATGACCGATTTCGTTTTTCCGCGCGTCTCGCGCCTGGCCAGTGTGGCACTGTGCAGCCTGATGCTGGGCGCCTGCACCCTGGGCCCGGACTACCAACGCCCGACGATCGCCACGCCGGTGCAATTCAAGCAGGCCGATGGCTGGCGTCAGGCCAATCCCAGCGATGCCATGGCGCGCGGCGCCTGGTGGGAGCTGTACGGTGACCGCCAGCTCGATGCCCTGGTGCTCAGGCTCAACCGCTCCAACCAGACGGTTGCCCAGTACGAGGCGCAATACCGCCAAGCCCAGGCGCTGGTCCGCAGTACCCGTGGCGCGCTGTTTCCGACCGTCGACCTGAGCGCGGGCAAGACCCGCTCCAGTCAGGGGACCGGCAGCAGCGGTTCGAGCCTGAGCCAGTCGAGCAGTGGTATTCGCGATACCTACAACACGCAGCTGGGTGTGAGCTGGGAAGCCGACATCTGGGGCAAACTGCGCCGCGGGCTGGAGGCTGATCGGGCCAGTGCCCAGGCCAGCCTTGCGGATCTGGCCGCGATGCGCCTGAGCCTGCAGTCGGAGCTGGTGCAGAACTACCTGCAATTGCGGGTCATCGATGAGCAGAAGCGCCTGCTCGAAGCCACGGTACAAGCCTATCAGCGCTCGCTCGACCTGACTCAGAACCAGTACCGGGCAGGGATTTCCGGCAAGGATGCGGTGTTCCTGGCACAGACCCAGCTCAAGAGTACCCAGGCCGACCTGATCGATCTGGCCTGGCAGCGAGCCCAGCTGGAAAATGCCATTGCCGTGCTCATCGGCATGGCACCGGCCGAGTTCAGTCTGGCCGCGAGCACCGAGATCCCGGCGTTGCCGGCGATCCCTCTGGCCGTCCCGTCGCAGCTGCTCGAGCGACGTCCCGACATTGCCGCCGCCGAGCGCTCGGTGATGGCGGCCAATGCCGAAATCGGCGTGGCCAAGACCGCCTACTTTCCTGATCTGACCTTGAGCCTCTCCGGCGGTTACAGCAGCAGCAGCTTCAGCAACTGGATCTCGCTGCCCAACCGTTTCTGGTCGGTCGGCCCGCAACTGGCGATGACCCTGTTCGACGGCGGCCAGCGTGCGGCGGAGGTGGACCGCAGCGAGGCGGCCTACGACCAGACGGTCGCGCAGTATCGTCAGACCGTGCTCGACGGGTTCCGTGAAGTCGAAGACTACATGAGCCAGTTGAAGGTGTTCGACGAAGAAGCGTCGGTGCGCAACGAGGCCTTGCAAGCGGCCCGCGAGTCGTTGCGCCTCACATCAAACCAATACAAGGCCGGGCTTATTGGCTATCTTGACGTGGTCAACGTACAGGCAACGGCGTTGAGCAACGAGCGCAGCGTGCTGACCCTGATGCAGAGTCGGCTGGTCGCCAGCGTGCAGTTGATCGCGGCGCTGGGCGGCGGCTGGCAGGAACCGGCACAATAGGCCAGCGGCGTCGGCAACCGCGTTTCGTACCACCTCTGAAACCCCGCACGCCCTGGTCAAGATATCGATGCTGATTGGTACCTATTCCTCCGCCCTCGTGGCCGTATCGCTGTGTGTCGCCATCCTGGCGTCCTATACCGCACTCGATCTGGTCGGGCGCATCGCCACGGCGCAGGGTCGGGCGATCTATCTGTGGATGAGCGGCGGTGCGCTGGCGTTGGGTATCGGCGTGTGGTCGATGCACTTCATCGGCATGCTCGCCTTCGAATTACCTATCCAACTGGGCTACGACCTCGGCCTGACCGCCGCGTCGCTGCTCATCGCTGTCCTGAGCTCAGGGTTTGCCCTGTGGCTGGTCAGCCAGCCGCTGCTGCCCTGGCCACAATTGGTCGGCGGCGCGCTGATCATGGGCGCAGGCATCGGCAGCATGCACTACACCGGCATGGCGGCGTTGGAGATGCAGCCAGGCATCGTCTACGACCCGGTGCTGTTCGTCGCCTCCCTGGCCATTGCAGCGGGGGCTTCCGGCGCAGCGCTGTGGATCGCCTTCCGCCTGCGGCGCAACCGGCCGAACGTGCGACTGGCCCGGGCTGGCGCGTCGGTGGTGATGGGTATCGCCATCGTCGGCATGCACTATACCGGCATGGCCGCGGCCAAATTTCCCGAGGGCAGCGTGTGTGGTGGCGCCCTCGATGGCCTTACCGGGGATGGTCTCGATTACCTGGTGCTGGTCACGACCCTGGCGATCCTGGGCATGACCTTGCTGACTTCGGTGCTCGATGCGCGCCTGGAGTCGCGCACTGCGGCGCTGGCCAATTCCTTGACCCTGGCCAACCAGGAACTGACCCAACTGGCCCTGCACGACAACCTGACCGGGTTGCCCAACCGTATTCTCCTGGCCGACCGCATCGGCCAGGCGATCAGCCAGATCGAAGCGGTCGGCGGTTGCCTTGCGGTGATGTTCATCGATCTGGATGGTTTCAAGCCGGTCAACGACGCCTTCGGCCATCACATGGGCGACCAGCTGCTGCGCGCCGTCGCCTCGCGCCTGCGCACCAGCCTGCACGGCCAGGACACCCTGGCGCGGATCGGTGGCGACGAGTTCGTCCTGCTGGTAAGCCTTGAAGCAGCGGCCTATGCCAAGGGTATCGCCGCGCGTCAGGTTCACCTGATCGGCCAGACGTTCGAAGTCGCCGGACACAGCCTGCATATTTC
The DNA here is from genome assembly GCF_029960215.1 of Pseudomonas sp. PS01301. Classification (NCBI taxonomy): domain Bacteria; kingdom Pseudomonadati; phylum Pseudomonadota; class Gammaproteobacteria; order Pseudomonadales; family Pseudomonadaceae; genus Pseudomonas; species Pseudomonas sp. PS01301. The sequence continues at coordinate 112,093 of NZ_JASCPM010000010.1, forward strand.
CGCCAGCATCGGTATCGCGCTGTACCCCGGCAACGGCATCGACCAGAACGAGCTGCTGATGAATGCCGATGCGGCCATGTACCACGCCAAGAGCATTGGCAAGAACGGCTACAGCTTTTTCGAAAACTCGATGAACACAAATGCCCGCAAGCGCTTGCAGCTGCTGCAGGAGTTGCGTCTGGCGGTGGCCGAGCGTCAGTTGCGGCTGTTCTACCAGCCCAAGTTCGATGCCCGCAGCGGCAAACCGGTCGGTGCCGAAGCGCTGTTGCGCTGGGAACACCCACGCATGGGCCTGCTGGCGCCTGCGGCGTTCATCGACCTGGCGGAGACCACCGGGTTGATCATCGACATCGGCCACTGGGTGCTTGACGAGGCCTGTCGGCAGATGCGCGAATGGGTCGAGCTGGGCTTCCATGACTGGCGTGTCGCGGTCAACCTGTCGGCCCTGCAGTTCGGCCACGCCGGACTGGTGCGCAGCGTTGCCGTCACCCTGGCGCGGCACGGGCTGGCAGCTGCCAATCTGACTCTGGAAATCACCGAGAGCACCGCCATGAGTGACGCCGATGCCAGCATGACGGTGCTGCAGCAGCTGTCGGACATGGGCGTCGATCTGTCCATCGACGATTTCGGTACAGGCTATTCCAGCCTCATGTACCTCAAGCGCCTGCCTGCCAACGAGCTGAAGATCGATCGCGGCTTCGTTCGCGACCTGGAGCAAGACGGTGATGACGCTGCGATCGTCTCGGCAATCGTGGCGCTGGGTCAGGCGCTGGGCCTGCGTATCGTCGCCGAGGGCGTGGAGACCAGTAACCAGCAATTGTTCCTGACCCAGCTGGGGTGTGATTCCCTGCAAGGCTACCTGCTCGGACACCCGCTGCCGGCGGAGCGATTCATGCATGACATCCAGGCCGCCAGGCACATCGAAAGCGTCACTCGGGCCTAGGGCCGCTCGCGGGGCTTGCCATTAGATGGCCATAGGCTCGAAGATGTAGACCGTTGGTTTTCAGGCATGGAGCGTCTATGAGTTCCGATCCCCCGACCTTTGCCAAGTTCGGCAAAGGCTCCACGTCCATGCTCGATGCCGCTTCGCTCGAAGCGATTCTGCAGCAGGCCCGTGACTGGTCCCACAGCACCGCATGGGCCTGGTACCGGGCCGGTGAACAGCTGCACCTGGAAGGTCAGGGTGACCCGCAGCGCCATTGGCCGCTGGTCCTGGCCAACCACGAGCTGCAGCGCTTCTGCGACAGCTGCGGGCTGCAGCTGTGGCCAACCGGGCAGGGCGAGGCGGTGCTCGGCTGGCTGATGGCGCCGTTGCATATTCCTCATGACGGCGCGTTGGCCGACCTGGCCGCCGCCATTGGCCGGCAGGTCCAGACCGATGCCCTCGCCCGGGCGCAGATCACCCAGCGCGTGCTTTACGAAATCACCTACCTGGCCAGCTCCACCCGTGACCGTGGGATCTTCCTGGTGGGTGTGCACAAGCTGCTGGCCACCTTGATCGATGCGGAAAACTTCTACCTGGCGCTCTACGATGAGCAAAGCGGCAAGATCACCTACCCTTATTACGTCGATGTGATCGATGTCGAGGCGCTCGAAGCAGAGAACTACGAGTACCTCATTCCCGACCACCTGTCGTTGACCGGCCAGGTGTTGACCAGCGGCCAGCCACTGTTGATCGACTCCAAGGGCATTGCCTTGGCCGGGCGTCAGGGACGATTCCACTGTGTCGGGCATATTCCCGAGTTCTGGATGGGCTCGCCGCTCAAGAATGCCCGTGACGAAGTGTTCGGCATGATCGCCATGCAGGTCTACGACGTCGAACGTGCATACAGTGCCGAAGACCGCGCCTTGTTTCTGGTCGTGGCCCGGCATGTGGCCATGGCCTTGGACCGTATCCTGCACCGTGCCGACCTGGAAGAAACCGTGTCGCGCCGTACCCAGGAGCTGTCCCAGCTCAACGCGGCGCTGCGCCTGGAAGTCTCCGAGCGCAAACGTGCGGAGCATTTGCAGGTGGCGCTGTTCCAGATCGCCGAGTTGTCGAGCAAGCCCGGCGAACTCGATGGCCTCTATCACAGCCTCCACGTAATCGTCGGCGACCTGCTGTATGCACGTAATTTCTACATCGCCATCTTCGACGGCGAAAGTGGTGAAGTGAGCTTTCCCTATTACGTCGACGAACAACTCACCGGGCGACCGCAGCCGCGCCGTGGCAGGCGCGGATTGACCGAGTATGTGATTCGTCAACGCTGCGCCTGCCTGATCGACTTCGATGCCGCCACCCGCTTGATGATCCAGGGCGAAGTCGATGACACCCGCGAACCGATCCGCTCGCAATCCTGGCTGGGCGTTCCGCTGTTCGATGACGACCGCGTACGCGGCGTGCTGGTGGTGCAGAGTTACGCCACCGACGTGCACTACACTCTGCGCGACCAGGACCTGCTGACGTTCGTGTCGCGCCACATCGATACCGCACTGTCCCGGCGCAGCGCGGCCGAAGCCATCTATGAGGCGAACCTGCGCCTGGAAGCCCGTGTCCAGAGCCGAACCCGCGAGCTCGACCACGCCAATGCCAAGCTGCAGTACGAAAACGCCCACGACGCCCTGACTGCGCTGCCCAACCGCATCCATCTGCAACAACGTCTGGCACAGGCGTGGCATGAGTATTGCGCCAATGACCGTGAGTTGGTGGTGATGTTCATCGATCTTGACCGTTTCAAAATGGTCAATGACAGCTTTGGCCATCATTTCGGCGACCAGCTGCTCCTGGAGGCAGGGGCCCGCCTGCGCAGTTGCCTGCGAGAGGATGACCTGCTGGCCCGCTTGGGCGGCGATGAGTTCGCCGTGCTGGCACCGGGCTCGAGCCTGGAGGAGGCCGTGGAGATCGCCGAACGCATTCTGGTGGCCTTCGATCGCCCGTTCTTCATCAATGGCCATGAGGTGTTCTCGTCTTGCAGCATCGGCATCGTCGGCGCCGACAGTCAGTTCCACAGCGAACCTGCCGACCTGTTGCGCGATGCCGACAAGGCCATGTACCGGGTCAAAAGCGCCGGCCGCGACAGCTATGCGGTGTTCAACCAGGCGCTGCGCCGTGAAGTGTCCGACCAGGTCGAACAGGAAGGCGCGCTGCGCAATGCGCTCAAGCGCAGTGATGAGTTGCTGCCGTATTTCCAGCCGATCGTCGATGTCCAGACCGGTGAGGTGCAGGCACTGGAAGCATTGATTCGCTGGCATCAGCCGGATGGACGCATCATCGCGCCAGGACACTTTCTGCCGGCGCTCGAAGGTCTGCGGCTGATCGGTCGTCTCGACCTGTACATGCTTACCCGCGTGGCGCAGATTCTTGCCGAGCCCGCCCACGCACACTGGCCTCCGGTGCATGTGAACTGTTCCAGCTACAGCATCACCCGCAGCGGTTTTGCCGATGAAGTGCTCGCCGTACTGGCGCGCCACCAGGTGGACGCCTCACGGATCTGCCTGGAGTTGACCGAGGGTGCGCTGGTGGCCGAGCCGGCCATGGCCCAGCGCACCATGCAGCAGTTGGCCGAGCACGGCATGAGCGTGGTGCTGGACGACTTCGGCGCCGGTTTCTCTTCGCTCAGTTACGTCCACCAATACCAGTTCAATGGCCTGAAGATCGACAAGTCGTTCATTCTCGAGTTGACCGGCAGTTCGCGCAGCCGGGCCATCGTCCGCGCCATCGTGCGCATGGCCGAGTCGCTGGGCTTGACCGTGGTGGCCGAAGGGGTAGAGGACCTGGCCACTCTGCAGCTGCTGCGCGAGATGGGTGCATCTCAGGCGCAAGGTTATTACTTCGCCAAACCCGCTGCCATACAGGACCTTGATCTGACAGGGTGGAAGGCTGTCGTGACGGCAGTGCCACGGCCTGGCGCATTACATGACCTATGATCGGCGAAATCGTATTTTGAGAAACCAACCATGACCAACGTTGCAGCCAGGTACGCCGATGTGGTGATCATCGGAGGTGGCCTGAGCGGGACCCTGCTGGCCGTGCAGTTGCTCAGGCAGCCGCGCGGACAGCGTATTGTGATCATCGAGCCGCGTTCCGAGTTGGGCCGTGGGGAGGCCTACAGTGCTACCGAACTGGGCCACACCCTGAACGGCAACGCAGCGCGCATGAGTGTCGACCCGGACAATGCCGACGACCTGACCCAATGGCTTACCCAGTTCATCGACAATGGTGGTTGGCCCGAATCGGCCGAGCAGAATCTGCCTGTCGCGGAACTGTTTCCACCGCGCGGCATCTTCGGGCTCTACGCCCAGCAACGCCTGGCTGAGGCCCGCGCCCTGGCCCTCCGCTACGGCTCTACGGCGGAGCATGTCCAGGCGGAGGCGATCGACGTGCAGACGCACGGTGAGCAGGTCGAGGTGACTCTGGATGAAGGTCAAGTGTGGTTTGCACCCCACGCCGTGCTCGCCACCGGTATGTTTCCCGCTGCACGCACTGCTGTGAAGGCGCCCGGCGGACTGAACGCCGCCGCTATCGACCCGTGGGACGTGCAAACCATGCGAACGCTGGATCCGCAGGCGCGGGTGCTGATCATTGGCTCGGGGCTGACGATGGTAGATGCGGTGGTGTCCCTCGACCGCGCGGGTCACCGCGGCCCGATCACGGTGATCTCGAGGCACGGGTTGTGGCCTCATGTGCGTCGTCAGCCGCCGGCCTGGCCAGACTTTCTGACGGCAGCCAGCGACCCGAGCAGCCCGCGCCAGCTCATGGCCGAGGTGCGCAGCCAATGCCGCCAGGCCTTGCAGCAGGGGGTTGATTGGCAAGCGCCGCTGGACACCGTGAGGGTGCACATCGCACGGCTCTGGAGCCAGGCCAGCGAGCGGCAGAAACGGCAGTTCGTGCGCCATGTACGGCCCTGGTGGGAAAGCCACCACCATCGCTCGCCACCACCGAGCGATGCGCTGCTGCAGAAGGCCATCGCCGAAGGGCGACTTACCCTGCACGCGGCCTGCTACCTGAGCGCCGAAGGCACAACCTTGACCATCCGCCGCAGGGGTGAGTCAGTGCCTGTGCAACTGCACGGTGACGTACTGATCAATTCCAGCGGTATCGAATATGACTGGCGTCGCGTCGACAAGCCGTTGCCGCGCCAGCTATTGGCGCGTGGTCTGGTCAAGCCCGGGCCGCTCGCATTGGGCCTGCTGGCTGACGATGAAGGGGCCTTGCTGAACAGCGACGGGATTGCCAGCCGGCGTCTGTTCGCCATGGGGCCGCCGCTGCGTGGGATGTGGTGGGAGAGCACTGCGGTGACGGATGTGGCGGCTCAAGCCAAACGGCTAGCCACCACCTTGCTGGAGCCCGACTGAAGCAGGGGCGGTGAACGCCGCTGCTTCACGGGTCGATCAGTCGTTGGGTTCGGTCGTGTTGACGTAGGGCGGGACCTTGGCCAGCGGCAACTGTCGGGCCTGATCGGCTTGTATCCCCTTGCGTGATGGCAGCGGTTCCAGCTTCTGCACCTCGCCGGTCTGCAGCGAGCGCTCGATGGCTGCCAACACCCGCACATCACGCCAGCCTTCGTCGCCGTCCGCTTCAGGCTGGCGATCCTCCAGGATGCACTGGGAGAAATACTCGGTTTCGCCACCGAACTGGTCGACGACCGGGAAGGTATGCTCCTGCTTTTCGCCGTCGATGATCGAGCGATAGGCGATGGCCACGCCCTCGCCGAAACCGAAGCACGGCGAGGCCTCGAATTCACCTTGAGTGCCGATCAGTTGGAAGCGCTCGGTCGCCGGCAGGCTGAAGCTGACGGTGAAGGTCGCTTGCCGCTGTTCGGCAAAGCCTAGCGTGACGCTGACGGTATCGGGCGTATTAATGGGACGCCCGGGTGTTTGTGCGCCCACGGCGTGCACTTCCAGCGGCTCGCCGCCGAACAGGTTGCGCACGGCATTGAGCGGGTAGGGCCCCATGTCGGCAGCCGGGCCGGCCCAGAAACCACTTTTCATTCGATGATTTTCCGCCTTGGTGTGCTGGGTGAAGGTGGCGGTGAACAGCCGGGGCTCGCCAATATCGCCGTTGCGCACCCGCTGCACCATCTCCACGGTGCCGGGCTCGCAGTGCAGGCGGTAGGCGATCATCAGCTTGGCGTTGCCCCGTTCGGCGGCGGCGTTGATCGCCAGGCAATCTTCCTCGCTGGCTGCCATGGGCTTCTCCAGCAAGACATGGATACCGGCTTCCAGCGCCGGAACAGCGAATTCGCGATGGCGGAAATTGGGCGTGGCCAGGTAGATCGCATCGATTTCGCCGGACGCCAGCAGTTCGGGAAACTGCTCGTAGCTGTAGCTTTTGAGGTCATACAGCGCGGCCAGTTCGTCGGCCTTGATCGGGTCGCCGGTCACCAGCGCGGTCATCACCGAATTGCGGGTCTGGTCCACACCGGGCATGAATGCACCTTGCGAAATCCAGCCGCCGGCAACCACCGCATAACGAATCTTACCCTGAGCATCAGGCATGGGTCGGGCCTCCTTGTATCACCCGCGAAATGCGTAGTGTCTAGGAAGTCGGCAAGCACGAAGGGCAGGAGTTCCCGAAGATTGGGAGGAGGGGATGAATCGAGGTGGTGCGAGGTGCGGGAATCGAACCCGCACAACCAAAGGTCGTCAGATTTTAAGTCTGATGCGTCTACCAATTTCGCCAACCTCGCATGCTCGCGCATCATACTGATAAGGCTGGGAAATGTCATGCCCTAATGCCGCGCAACGATTGTCTGCGGTGAGCTCCCACATGCTAATAATCATTTCGCCATTATTGCGAGCGAACCTCCCAGTCCTCGCCTTTGTTTGCTAAAGTGGTCGCCGATTGAAAAAAGTTTTCATATGCCACGGTTGGCGACCATGCAATGGCTTGCAGCGCGCTGATTGGCCGCCAGGAGATACACTGTGACATCCAGCCAGACTTCGGTGTTGCTCGCCGCTGCCCTCGAGCAGTGCGCGCGCGAACCCATACGCACACCCGGCAGCATTCAGCCGCAGGGCTTCATGATGGTGCTCGATGCCGCTGCCGAGCGCGTGCTGCAGGTCAGCGATAACGTGCGTCATTGGCTGCAACTCGAGCCTGCACACGTGCTCGAATCCACTGTTGCAGAGCTCTTCGAGCACGGCAGTAACCTCTCGGCGCGCCTGGCCGCCTGGCCCGGAGAGGAGCGGCAGCCGTTCCATTTCGCCGACGTGCGTTTCGTCCGGGGCGGCCACCCGCGCACCATGGCGATGATGGTGCACCGTGCCGACGGCGTGATCATCGCCGAGTTCGAGCCCGCCGCCGACGAGGCCCATGCCTACGGTGCCCTGTATCCGCTGGTGCGGACCTTCATCAGCCAGTTGCACAATGCGGCAGACATCATCGAGCTGTGTCAGCGCTCGGTGGTCGAGGTCAAGCGCGTGACCGGCTTCGGCCGCGTCAAGGCCTACAGCTTCGATGCGGCCGGCAACGGCACGGTGCTGGCCGAAGTACGCGATGACCACTATCCCAGCTACCTGGGTCTGTGCTTCCCGGCCTCCGACATTCCCGCCCAGGCTCGGGAGTTGTATTGCAGCAACCGCATCCGGGTGATCGAAGATGCGAACTACCAGGCTTCGCCACTGGTGCCGGCCCACAACCCCGTCACCGGCGCGCCGCTGGACCTGAGCCTCGCGGCCTTGCGCAGTGTGTCGCCGGTACACCTGCAATACATGCGCAACATGCAGACCATGGCTTCGATGTCGATCTCGATCGTGGTCGACGGTCAACTCTGGGGTCTGATCTCCTGCCACCACGACCAGCCCCATGCGGTGGGCTTCCAGACCCGTACGGCCTGTGAGCTGTTGGGCAGCGTACTGTCGCTGCAGATCGAGACCAAGACCGCCCACGCGCAGAACGAGCGCATGCTCGAACTGCGCCGACACATCGTCCAACTGCTCTCGGCCATGGCCGACAGCGATAGCGTGCGTGCCGGCCTGATGGCTTTGCCGGAAACCTTTCTGGGCTTTACCCGCGCCAGTGGCGCGGCGATCATCGCCGAGGCGCGCTGCGAGTTGCTAGGCGATACGCCGCCCCAGGCGATGGTCGATGCTTTGGCGCTGTGGTTGGCCGAGCGCGGCGGACAGGAAATCTTCCACAGCGACAACGTTGGCCGCGACGTCCCCGATCTGCCGGAGCTGGCTCGGTACTGCGGCGGTGTCCTGGCCGTAGCCATTTCCGAAATCCATTCGCACTACCTGATCTGGTTCAAACCCGAGCAGGCCCGTACCGTCACTTGGGCGGGCCGTGCGGAAAAGAGTCTGGACAGTTCCGGGGTACTCAACCCGCGTGCCAGTTTCGAGAGCTGGCGCCAGGAAGTCAGTGGCTTCTCCAGCCCTTGGGATGCGCTTGAAATCGAAGGCGTACATGAGCTGCGCACTGCCGTGCTGGGCATTGTGCTGCGCAAGGCCGAGGAACTGGCGCAACTGGCGGGGGAACTGAAGAAGTCCAACAAGGAACTCGAAGCATTCTCCTACAGCGTTTCCCACGACCTGCGTGCACCGCTGCGGCACATCGCCGGCTATGCCGAACTGCTCACCGACTTCGAAGGGCCCAAGCTGTCCGAACGGGGCTTGCGCTTCCTGGAACACATCGGCGAATCGGCACGGTTCGCTGGGACCCTGGTTGACAACTTGCTGAGCTTTTCCCAGATGGGGCGTTCGGCCTTGCGCTTCACCGACGTCGACCTGAATGCGCTGGTCGAATCGATCCGCCTGGAGATGCGACCCGACTACGAAGGTCGCGATCTGCAATGGCACGTCGGACCCTTGCCGCGTCTGGTGGCCGATGCCGCTTTCGTGCACCTGGCGCTGCGCAATCTGCTGTCTAACGCCATCAAGTACAGCCGCACCCGCGAACACGCCGTGATCGAAGTGGGTGCCTACCAGCAGGACGCCGAGACGGTCATTTTCGTACGCGACAACGGCGTCGGTTTCGACATGGCCTACAGCGGCAAGCTGTTCGGCGTGTTCCAGCGCCTGCACCGCATGGAAGAGTTCGAAGGCACCGGCATCGGCCTGGCGAGCGTGCGCCGCATCATCGAACGACACGACGGCCGAGTCTGGGCCGAAGGCGCCCTGGACCAGGGAGCTACTTTCTATATGGCGTTGCCGAGACGCGCACATTCCGCCAGCACGAATCAACCGAGGTAAGCGATGCTCAAACCCATTCTTCTGGTCGAGGACAATCCCAAAGACCTGGAGCTGACCCTGGTGGCGCTGGAGCGCAGCCAGCTGGCCAATGAAGTGATCGTCATGCGCGACGGCGCCGAAGCGCTGGATTACCTGCTGCGCCGTGGCACCCATGCCAAACGCGACGAAGGTAACCCAGCGGTGTTGCTGCTTGATCTGAAGCTGCCGAAAGTCGATGGTCTGGAAGTACTCAAGATCGTGCGCGAGACCGCTGAGCTGCGCAGTATTCCTACCGTCATGCTGACCTCCTCCAAAGAGGAGCCCGATCTTGAGCGCGCTTACTCATTGGGAGTGAACGCCTACGTGGTGAAGCCGGTCGAATTCAAGGAGTTCGTCTCGGCCATATCCGATCTGGGCATCTTCTGGGCGGTCCTGAACGAGCCTCCACCGGGTTCGTCGCGAATCATTCGCCGTCCCGGCTCCTGATCCCGGATCACGCTGCCAGCGGTCCGGATCGCAACCGCACGCAGCGTGCCCAATGGCGCACGGATGGCGCACAGAGCGCCATACTCCAGTCACGTTTTCGGAATTCTATGTCGCCCAAGCCCTTGCAATTGCTGTTTGTGGAAGACAGCACTCACGACGCCGAGCTGGCGCTGCTGAACCTGGAGCGCGCCGGTCTGTGCGTCGAGCCTACCTTGGTGTTCAATCATCAGGCCGTAGAGCAGGCGCTGGCCAATGGCACGTTCGACCTGATCCTGTGCGATTACATGTTGCCGGGCTCTTCGGGACCACAGGTATTGCAGGCAGCGCAACGGCTGGCGCCGATGACACCCTTCATCTTCTTGTCCGGTGTCTATGGCGAAGAGCACGCAGTCGAGATGATGCGCCAAGGCGCCATCGACTACGTGCTCAAGCAGAACCTGAGTCTGTTGCCTCGGGCTATCCAGCGGGCGATGGACGAAGTCCACGAGCGTCGTCGTCGACGTAGTGCGGAGCGCTCGCTGCAGCACGCCGAAGTCCGCGCACACATTGCCACCAACGCCGCGCGCATGGGCATTTGGGATTATGCGCCGCTCACCGACACGCTGCTGTGGGACGAGCGCTGCCGGGAGCTGTACGAACTGCGTCCCGATACCGAAGTGAACATCCAGCTGTTCCTCGACCACTGCCACCCCGATGATCTGCCAGTGGTACAGGAGCGCATGGCGGCAGCGCTGACTGTGGATGACCAGCATCGGTTTCACATCGAATACCGCGTACTGCTGGACAGCGGCACCCTGCGCTGGATTTCCAGCCATGGCCAGGCGTTCTTCGAAGACGGCGTGTGCGTACGCTTCACCGGCGTTATCCAGGACGTCACCGAGCAGAAGCAGGCGACCCACGCCCTGCAACAGCTCAACGAGATGCTCGGCGAACGCGTAGTCAAGCGCACCCGGGAACGCGATCGTACCTGGGAACTGTCCCGCGAGTTGCTGGGCGTGATGCGTTTCGACATGTCACCCGTTTCGCTCAACCCCGCCTGGGAATCGACCCTGGGCTGGACCCGCGAACAGCTGGGCAACATGCAGCTGTGGGAAATCATTCATCCCGACGATCTCGCCGCCACACGTCGCGAAACCGAGAACATCGCCAATGGCAATGTCTCGACACGTTTCGTCAATCGCATGCGCCATGCCGACGGCGATTACCGCTGGTTGTCCTGGACCATCGTTCCCGATGAGGGTCTCATGTACGCGGCCGTTCGCGACATCACCGGTGAACGGGAAGTACTGGATGAGTTGGCCGGGGCTAACCATCAATTGCGCGAGCAGATCGATGAACGTCAGCGCATCGAGGCCACTTTGCATCAGTTGCAGCGCCTGGAAGCGGTCGGCCAGTTGACGGCGGGCGTAGCGCACGATTTCAACAACCTGTTGACGGTCATCTTGGCCAGCACCACCTTCATTGCTCGGGATTTCGAAAAGGGCAAGACCGAACGCATCCAGGGCCGTTTGCAGAACATCAAGGAAGCCGGTGAGCGTGGTGCCAAGCTGACCGGCCAGCTATTGGCGTTCTCCCGTCGTCAGCGTCTGGAGCCGGTTGCGGTGAACCTAAATGGTACCGTGGAAGGCATGATCGAGCTGTTGCAGCGCACCTTGGGTGGCAGTATCTGGATCGAGACCGACACCGCGTCCGACCTCTGGAATGCTTTGGTCGACCCGACCCAGACCGAGATGATCATTCTCAACCTGGCGATCAACTCGCGCGATGCCATGCCCGGCGGCGGTACCCTGCGCCTGTCCACGGCCAATGAAACCGTCAGCATGCCCGCCCAGCGTCCGGAAGATCCGGAACCTGGCAACTATGTCGTGCTGTCGATCCAGGACTCCGGGACTGGCATGAGCCAGCAGGTACTGGCCAAGGCGTTCGAGCCGTTCTTCACCACCAAGGAAGTGGGCAAGGGCTCAGGCCTGGGCCTGGCCCAGGTGTTCGGGTTTGCCAAGCAGTCGGGCGGGGGCGTGGCGATCATGACGTCGCCGGGCTATGGCACCACGGTCAAGGTGTACCTGCCAGGGGTTCCGGATCAGCTACTGACCCGCGACGACGAGGCGGTCGACGTTGCCGCTGCTCAGCAGGGCGGCGAACGCCAGACCATCCTTCTGGTAGACGACGACCATGACGTGCGCGAAGTGACCGCCACCATGCTGCAAGGGCTAGGTTACAGCGTGGTCGAAGCTGATAGTGCCGAGCAGGCTTTGAACAAGCTCGACCCCAATGTTGATCTGGTGCTGACCGACTTCGCGATGCCTGGAACCAACGGCGGCGAACTGGCACACATGATCCGTCGACGCCACCCGCGGTTGCCGATCGTTTTCATTACCGGCTACGCCGAATTGGAGGGGCTGGATTCCGAGCACTATCCATTGGTGCAGAAACCATTCCGCGAGCAGGATCTGGCCAGCAAGCTGCGTGCTGCGTTCGGGGCCTAGCGGCCTGCGGTCTTGGGCTCGGTTTTCGGGATCATGGGCACGCCGGCCTGGATCCGCTCATGGATTTCCTGGCGATGCACGGCAACATGGCGAGGTGCATCGATGCCCAGACGGACCTGTCCGCCCTTGATGTCGATGATGGTGATAAAGATATCTTCGTCGATCACGATGCTTTCGTCGGTGTTGCGCGTCAAGATCAGCATGATGGGCTCCCTGCGCTTGAAGACGGGTGTTCAAGGGCTGTCTGACTAGTGACGCGTGAGCCGTAGGAATAATTCCTTTTTATAATGTGTCTCAGTTGCCAGGGTGTCTTTGGTCAGGGTTTTCTGAACCTCGTGGCGTCCAATCGGTCACTTACTTACATAAGGCACCGCCTTTATTACTCACATGAGGTAGGCATATGACAGACGTAGAGTTGCAAACCACTCCGCAGTTCGAGGAATGGGACAAATCGTCGCAGAACTATCTGGACGAACAAGTTCGCCATGAAGAAACGCTCAAGAACGGCTGCCATATCGTGGTACGCGCACGCAAGATCGCCGAGGACAAGGTGTCCGTGTTCTTTGGAACCTATGGCCCAGACGGCCGGGTGATCAAGGAGCAAACCGAAATACGCGATGGATTGACGTGCGCGAAAGACGCGCTGGATTTTGCTACCGACAAAGCGAAACGCCACGCTGGCGGTGGGGCAGGGGCTCCGGACGATAATCATCACCAGGCAACACCTATCTGACACTCACTTCGCGCCGCGCTGCATCCTGGCTCGAGCCAGGTGCATGGCGGCGCATCAGGGACTGCGGCAGTAGCCGATCAGGCTTTGCCATCTCCCTTTTCCGGAGCAGGACTACCTGCCTGGATACGCTTGAAAATCTCTTCTCGGTGTACCTGTACATCCTTCGGTGCATCGATGCCGATTCGCACCTGCATCCCTTTCACGCCCAGGATAGTAATCTTGATGTCGTCATGAATGACGATGCTTTCGCCTACCTTGCGGGTGAGTATCAGCATGAACGGCTCCTTGATTCCTTTGCTTAGAATTTATCCGGTGTATGAAGTGTGTCCATTGCTACCTGAATAGGAGCGCGGCACGACAAATTTAATTCCCTCGAAGCGCCGGGTTTATGAACATTCGGCAGCCACGGCGCAACGAGTGGTAACAGTTGCCAGTATGGCGTGCTTCTTGGCAGGCGCCTAGCAGATTGGCATTACGTTTGGTTTATGGGTGTGATAGTGGCACTCTTGCCACCATCATCGTTTGAAACCTTCAAGGTTGCCATTGAGTACGCTGGCCACTCAACTTTCTGTCGAGAAAACTGGCTGCGCTGATCAATGCCAGATGGCTCAATCCCTGAGGCGTATTGCCCAGATGATGACCATGCCGATCGAACTCTTCGGCGAATAAGCCCAGCGGGTTGGCATAGCGCAGCAATTGCTGAAACTCCAGATGCGCTTTTTCCACCTGTCCGGCCCTGGCCAGACATTCCACGTACCAGAATGAACAGGCAGTGAACGCACCTTCATCGCCCGGCAGGCCGTCGTCCTGACGGTAGCGATAGACCATGCCGTCACGCACCAGCGTGCGCTCGATCGCCGCCAGCGTGCTGAGCCATTGCGGGTCGCTGGCACCCACGAAGCGCACCAACGGCATCAATAGAATCGAGCCGTCGAGTTCGACACCGCCCAGCTTCTGTACGAAGTGTCCGGCGTCGGCGTTCCAGAAATGGGTCCAGATATCGTCGTGAATCGCCTGCCGTTCCTTGTCCCAACGCTCGAACGGTGCTGGCAGGGAGCGTTTTTCGGCCAAGCGTAACGCCCGATCGATGGCCACCCAGCACATTAGCCGGGAATGCAGGTAATGCTCGGGTGGGTTGCGCATCTCCCAGATACCGACATCCTTCTGCTGCCAGCTGCTGCAGACTTTGTCGACGATGTGGGTGACGTGTTTCCACCCCTCATGGGAAATGGCTTCGCCGTATTTGTTGGCCAGGTACACCGCATCCAGCAATTCACCGTAGATATCGAGCTGGACCTGATCATGGGCACCGTTGCCCACCAGCACGGGACGGGCACCACCGTGCCCGCTCAGGTGATCGAGTTCCGATTCGGGCAGCTCCTCGCGGCCATCCAGGCCGTACACCACACCCAGCCGGGCGGGCTCGTCAGTGCATTCGCCGACCCTATCGCGCACCCAGCGCATGTAGTCGTTGGCCTCCGTGGTGAACCCCAGGCGCATGAACGCGTATACGGTGAACGACGCGTCCCGGATCCAGGTATAGCGGTAATCCCAGTTGCGTACGCCACCCGGCGCCTCCGGCAGACCAAACGTGGCCGCCGCAATGATTCCGCCGTGCCGGCGTGACGTCAGCAGCTTGAGCGCCAAGGCAGAGCGGTCGACCATTTCCCGCCAACGGCCCTTGTAGTTCGAATGGCCGATCCAGTTGCGCCAGAACGCCAGGGTTTCTTCCAGACAGGTCTGCCCCGTGCCGGCGCTCACCATGGGGTCTTCTTCGCCACCCAGGATGAATTCGGCGCATTCGCCTTCCTTGAGTTCGAACACGGCAATGGCGCTGTGCTCGTCGATGCTCAGGGCCTGGGTCGCCGACAGACGCAAAGTGGGCTGACCTTCGGCGCGGAAGCAAACGTCCTCGCCGCTGGTGTAGGCCTGGGTATCGGCGCGGCTGTAGTCGTGCCGAACCCGACAACGCAAGCGAATGGTGGCCGTGCCATTGCGCGCCTCGACCCGGCGGATCAGCCGGGGCAGGGCGTCGGCAACGGCGGCGACCGGCATCAGGTCGGTGATCTCGATCACCGCGTCGTGGTCGATCCAGCGCGTCTGCAGAACATTGCTGTCGGGCAGGTAGATCTGTTGCCGGCGTGCACCGGGCAGGTCTGGGGCCAGTTCGAACACCCCGGCACGATCGCAATCGAGCAGGGCGGTGAATATCGAGGGGCTGTCGAATTCGGGCCAGCAGCAGAAGTCGATGCTGCCATTGTCGGCGACCAGTGCGGCGCTGCGCATGTCGCCGATGATGCCGTGGGCCTCGATGGGGCTTTGCGTAGTGCTGCAGACGTCTTTAGCCATTGTTTCGGAACCCCGGATACAGGCTCATGCCGCCGTCGATGAACAACGTGGTGCCATGTATGTAGTCACTCAGATCGGACGCCAGCCAGACCACTGCGTTGGCAACGTCGTCCACTTCGCCGACGCGACCGTAGGGAATCAACTCCAGCAGTTTCTTTTCCGCATCGCCCTGGGTGTTCTCTTCGTTGATCGCCGTGCGGATGGCACCGGGTGCGATGGCATTGACGCGAATGCGCTGCTCGCCCACTTCCTGGGCAATGCTGCGCATCAGCAGGTCGATACCGCCTTTGGACGCGGCGTAGTTGACGTGGCCTGCCCACGGAATGAGCTGGTGCACTGAACTCATGTGGATGATCTTGCCAGCTGCGCGGGATAGCCACGAGCGCGGGCCTTGGCTCTGGAACTGGCGCAAGGCAGCACGAGCGCACAGGAACTGGCCGGTGAGGTTGACTTCGATCACCTTGTTCCAGTCCGCCAGGGTCATGTCGACCGTGGCGGCATCGCGTTGCAGCCCTGAATTGGCAACCAGGATGTCCAGGGCGCCATAGGTGTCGATGGTCGCGGCGAACAGACGCTCGACGTCCTCTTCCTTGGACACGTCCGCGCCCACCGCGATGGCCTTGCCACCCGCTTCGCGGATCTGCGCGACGAGTTTTTCGGCAGGCTCTGCGTGGGAGTTGTAGTTGACCACCACGCTGGCACCGGCTTCGGCCAACGCCTTGGCAGCTGCGGCACCCAG
The DNA here is from genome assembly GCF_029960215.1 of Pseudomonas sp. PS01301. NCBI lineage: Bacteria > Pseudomonadati > Pseudomonadota > Gammaproteobacteria > Pseudomonadales > Pseudomonadaceae > Pseudomonas > Pseudomonas sp. PS01301. Next base: position 128,036 of record NZ_JASCPM010000010.1, read on the forward strand.
ACCGGAGCTGGCGCCGGTGACGAGGGCAACCTGTTTATCCAATGAAATCTGCATCCGGGATGTTCCTCCGATAATGGCGTTTCAATGCTGACTGGCAACGCGGTGCGGGAGTTCAGCCTGGAAACGTTTGGGCACGAATGCCACACGAGGATGCCCAAATAGAGTGACGGCCCAATGTGCCGTCCGCGCACTACCAGGAGAAGCACAATGAACAAAGAATCCGATCGCGAAGACCTCGACCACAAGCCGGAAAATGCCGGCAAGGTTGGTGAAGAGCACAAGCGCGAGAATCAGCAAGGTGAGAAGGAACGCACTCCATCCGATGAAGGCCAGAGCAAACCTGTCGGTTGAGTAGCGCTCGGCAGCCCCGATCCTTCAGGGCTGCCGGCCTGCTACACGGGTTCCGCCAGAGCGCTTTGCAAGTAAGGTGCAGTCTGACTGGCGCTGACCTTGGCCACTGCTTCCGGCCTCCCGGCTGCAACCACTTTGCCGCCTTGGTCACCGGCTTTGGGTCCGATATCGATTACCCAATCGGCCTGAGCCACCACGCGCATGTCGTGCTCCACCACGATCACGGTGTTGCCAGCATCGACCAGATGATTGAGTTGCTGCATCAGCCGGTCGACATCGCTGGGGTGCAGGCCCGTGGTGGGTTCATCGAGTACATACAACGTAGCGCCGCGCTGAGTGCGCTGCAATTCGGTGGCCAACTTGATACGTTGCGCTTCACCTCCCGACAGCTCGGTCGCAGGCTGACCCAGGCGTAGATAGCCCAAGCCGATGTCGCGCAGTACGCTCAAGGGGCGCAGCACCGCTGCCTGCTCGGCGAACACCTCACAGGCCTGCTGAACGGTCAATTGCAGTACGTCGGCGATCGTACGTCCTTCCCATTTCACCGTCAGGGTCTTGGGGCTGTAGCGGGCGCCATGACAGGTCGGGCAGGGGCTGAAGACGCTGGGCATGAACAGTAACTCGACGCTGACGAAACCTTCACCTTCGCATTCCGGGCAGCGCCCCTTGGCCACGTTGAACGAGAACTGACCGGCGTCGAAGCCGTGACGACGGGCATCCTTGGTGGCAGCGAACAGTTTGCGCACGTGATCGAACAGCCCGGTGTAGGTGGCCAGGTTCGAGCGCGGTGTGCGGCCGATAGGTTTCTGGTCGACCTGCACCAGTCGCTTGATGTGATCCATACCCTCGACGATGTGGCCCGATTCGGTCTGCGGCGCAGCGTCTTCCAATACGTCTTCGACTTCTTCCTGGGCCTGGCCCAGGTGTTCACCGACCAGCTCCAGCAACACTTGGCTGACCAGGCTCGACTTGCCCGAGCCGGAGATACCGGTGACGGCGGTGAAACATTGCAGGGGAAACTCGGCAGCCACCTTGCGCAGGTTATTGCGGCTGACATCCGCCAGCTTCAGCCAGCGGGTGGTGTCTCGACGTGGGCGCGGCAATGGCGCGGCGCCGCCGTGAAGGTACGCACGGGTCTGCGAGGCGTCTATCTGAGCCAGGCCTTGTGGCGGGCCGCTGTAGAGCACTTGGCCGCCCTGTTCGCCGGCCAACGGCCCGACATCGACCACCCAGTCGGCGCGCGCCATGGTATCCAGATCGTGCTCGACGACGAACAGAGAATTGCCTGCCGCCTTCAGTCCCTGCAGAGCGGCATGCAATGACTCGCCGTCGGCCGGATGCAGGCCGGCAGTGGGCTCGTCCAGCACATAGACCACGCCGAACAGTTGCGAGCCGAGCTGGGTAGCCAGGCGCAGGCGCTGCAGCTCGCCGGACGACAGCGTCGGCGTGCTGCGTTCCAGCGACAGATAGCCCAGGCCCAGATCGATCAAGGTGTGCAGGCGACCGAGCAGGTTTTGCGCGAGCTGCTGAGCAGCCAGACGCTTTTCCTCGCTGAGTCGCTTGCCCACTTGCTGACCCTCGGCCACCGGCTTGAGTTTCTGCGCCAGTTGGCTGAGCGGCAGTTGCGAGAACTCTCCGATGTCCAGGCCGGCAAAGGTCACGCTCAGTGCTTCGGGCTTGAGCCGTTTGCCGGCGCAGACTTCGCACGCCGCGCCGATCATGAACTGGCTGACGCGCTTCTTCATCAGCGCGCTCTGCGAGTGAGTGAAGGTATGCAGTACATAGCGCCGCGCCCCGGTGAAGGTGCCCTGATAGCTGGGTTCCATCTTGCGCTTGAGCGCTTCGCGGGTCTGTTCCGGCGTCAGCCCGCCATACACCGGCACGGTCGGGGTTTCTTCGGTGAACAGGATCCAGTCGCGCTGTTTCTTCGGCAGGTCGCGCCACGGTACGTCCACGTCATACCCCAGGGTCACGAGGATGTCGCGCTGGTTCTGGCCTTGCCATGCCGGCGGCCAGGAAGCCACCGCGCGCTGGCGAATGGTCAGGCTGTCGTCGGGTACCATGGTTTTTTCGGTCACTTCGTACACCCGGCCCAGTCCATGGCAGTGCGGGCACGCACCTTGCGGAGTATTGGGCGAAAAATCCTCGGCGTAGAGCAAACCCTGGCCCGGCGGATAGGCACCGGCTCGGGAATAGAGCATGCGGACCAGACTGCCCAGGGTGGTAACGCTGCCCACCGAGGAGCGGGTGCTGGGCGTGCCGCGCTGCTGCTGTAAAGCGACGGCAGGCGGCAGGCCTTCGATGCTGTCGACGTCGGGCACGCCGACCTGATCGATCAGGCGTCGAGCGTAGGGAGCGACCGATTCGAAGTAGCGCCGTTGCGCCTCGGCGTAGAGGGTGCCGAATGCCAGCGATGACTTGCCCGAACCCGATACCCCGGTAAAGACCACCAGGGCATCGCGCGGGATATCGACATCGACGTTCTTGAGGTTGTGTTCGCGGCCGCCGCGAACCTGGACGAAGCCGCTGGGAGCGGTAGGTTTCATGAAAAGCCTTGGAATGAATGAGCAGTGCAATAACCGACCGCAGTCTGCACCCACAATTCCGGAAGCCTTCTATGAGCGACTTTACGCAGCCGCTACCAGTCGTTCGAGAAACGTCGCCAGGGCGACCTCTTCCAGACGCAGCCCCTTGCGTTGGCGAGGTTTGGGCAACTTCGCCAGCTCGCCCATGACGAAATGCTCCAGCACCTTGGGGTGGATGTAGCATTTGCGACACACCGTCGGGGTATTACCCAGTTGCTTGGCCACCGCCTTGACCATGTCGACGATGTGCTTCTTCGCATCGGGTTCGGGCTGCCAGTGCAGCTCACGCAACATGGCCAGGGCCAAGGCACTGCCTGCCCACGTGCGGTAGTCCTTGGCGGTGAAATGAGCGCCAGTGATCTGGTGCAGGTAAGCGTTCACGTCGTGGGAGCTGACGCTGTGCCGTTGGCCATCCTCGTCAAGGTACTGGAACAGATTCTGCCCCGGCAGCTCCATGCAGCGCTTGACGATGCTGGCCAGGCGCCGGTCCTTTACCGTTACCGAGTGTTCGACGCCACTTTTGCCCCTGAATTGAAAGGCAATGGTATGGCCTTTGACCTCGACATGCTTGTTGCGCATCGTCGTCAGTCCGTAGGACTTGTTGTCTCGGGCGTACTGGGTATTGCCCACGCGAATCAACGTGTTGTCGAGCAACGACACCACCGCCGCCATGACCTTGTTGCGATCCAGCCCCGGCGCGGCCAGGTGAGCCTCTAGCTGCCGCCGTACCTTGGGCAGCATCTTGCCGAACTCGATCATGCGCGAATACTTGTCTTCATCGCGCACTTCGCGCCAGCGCGGATGGTAACGGTATTGCTTGCGCCCGCGAGCATCGCGTCCGGTCGCCTGCAGGTGACCTTGGGGGTCGGCACATATCCACACATCGGTGTAGGCCGGCGGGATGACCAGCGCGTTGATGCGCTTGATTTCGGCCTCGTCGCGAATGCGTTCGCCATCAGGCGTGAAATAGGCGAAATGGCCACGCACCGTCTTGCGGCGCAGGCCCGGCAGGGTGTCGTCAACGTAATGCAGATCGGCAGGAAGTTCGATTTCGAGAAGGTCGGACATTTGTGCGCAAAACCATGGCCTGTGTCTGCAATGGACCGCGGCCACGCGCGGAAGTCCCGTCGGCGATGTGCGAAGAATGTTCGCTGGAAGCAAGCGTAGGAGATTTCCCCGAAAGCTTGGGAATTGTCCGGCTTTCGTGTCAGCACGTCCCGGTAATACTGGCGCCGCTGCACAAGGGGGCACTGGGAGCGTGGCCATCCTACGACGCTAGGGAAAATTTCACTCAAGGGTTTCGGAACCTTCCCATAGCCAAATCGGAATAAGCCGACCGACGTCGTGCGCGATTTACGGAACACTCCTACAGCAGGTGGCCTCGTCCTGCGCTTGACCACTGTCCCCTGATCCAGAACCAGAAGAGGCGCTGCAGAACGCTGCAAAGGAAGCACGCGCCGGGCACGCAAGCGCCGTCCGGCGCCCTCGCAATCAGGAGAAAGACATGCGTACAGCACTGATAATCGACGATCACCCGTTCATCCGGTCAAGCGTCAAACTGTTGCTCAAGCAGGAAAGGTTCAGCGTGGTTGCAGAGGCAAAGGACGGTGTCGATGGAGTCTTGATGGCCAAGACACACCATCCCGATCTGATTGTCCTCGACATCTCCCTGCCCGGACTGGACGGCATGGACGTCATCGCCCGGATCAAGGAGCTGGGGGCCAGCAGCCGAATCGTCATTCTCACCTCCCAACCTGCCGAACATTTTTCCCTGCGCTGCATGAAGCTGGGCGCCATGGGCTACGTATCCAAGTGCGATGACCTCAACGAACTGCGCAAGGCGGTAACGGCCATCGGTACCGGATTCACCTACTTCCCGGTGGTTGCCTTCAGCTCGGTGCGCAACAGCGATGCGCTGGTCAGTGAGGCGGACAGCATCGCGCGCCTGACCAACCGCGAGCTGACCATCCTCCAGCACCTGGCCCGCGGCCTGAGCAACAAGGCCATCGGCGAGCTGATGCTGCTCAGCAACAAGACCGTGAGCACGTACAAGTTTCGGCTGATGGACAAGCTGCAGATGGGCTCACTGGTCGAGCTGGCCGAGCTCGCCAAACGTAACTTTCTGGTTTGACGGGTGAGTTGATGAGCCTGATGGCGAGGACCGGTCGTGGCGTTCGCTGCATGCTTGTGTGGCTGGCCGGTACGGCACTGGTCCATGCCGAGATGCTGCCGTTGCACGGCCGGTCACAGCCCGAAATTGCCTGGTTCGACCGCCTGCAGGTCCAGTTGGCCGACCGCGATCGGCAGTGGCTGCGGGCGCGACGTACTTTGCGGGTGGGCGTCAGCCGCCCCGATTACGCGCCGTTCGACCTGTCCGCCAACGGCGCCAGCTATGAAGGGGTGAGCGCCGACTATCTGGCCCTGCTGGCGCGGCTGCTCGAGTTGCAGGTGGAAGTGCAGGCCTATCCGTCCCGTGAACTGGCGATGGCCGCGCTCAAGGCGGGCGAGGTCCAGGTGCTGGGCACCGCCAGTCGTCGTGAAGCACTGCGTCACGGCCTGCTGCTCTCGAGCCCCTACATCGAGGACCGGCCGGTGCTGGCCACGCGCCGGGAGTCCGCGCTGAACGCCGATCCTGCCTTGCCGGTGCGCGTCGCCCTGGTACGAGACCATGTTTCGCCCAGTGAGGTGCGCGAACGCTTCCCGACGGCCCAACTGCAATTTCACCCAACCCCCTTGAACGCCATGGCGGCAGTGGCGTACCAGCAGGCAGACCTGTTCGTCGGCGGGGCCCTCGCGGTGTTCCATCAGGCCGATGGCAGCCAGTTGCCCGCCTTGCGCCTGCAATCGGCGGTGGGCATCGAGGGGCACGCCTTCGGCTTTGCCGTCGGCCCGCGCGATGCGCGCCTGCTGCGGGTATTGGACAAAGCCTTGGCGGTGATACCGGATGAGGCACGGGCCAGCATTCTGCGACGCTGGAGCGTCGAGCGTCCGGACGTGGCGGAGCCTGCGGCATTGCCCTTGAGTGCAGTGCAGCGCCAGTGGCTGGCCGGACGTCGAGAACTGCGTGTGCTGATGGACCCGCGTTTCGTGCCCGTCAGCTACCGCGACGATCAAGGCCGCTTCGCCGGCGTGGCTGCCGACGTGCTGCAACAGATTGCCCGGCGCACCGGGCTGGCCATCGAAGTGATCGAGGGCACTTCCCTGACGCGCATGAGCGAAATGATCGAGCGCGGTGAGGCCGACCTGATCGCCGCGATGATCCCAAGCCCCGAGCGGCAGACCCGCCTGGCGTTCAGCCGAGGGTTCCTGAGCAGCTCACCGGTGCTGGTCACCCGTGAAGGCCAGCGAGGTCTGACCTCCCTGGAGCAGGCCAGCGGCAAGCGAATAGTGCTGGTGGAGGGCAGTCGTGTGCATGAATGGCTTCAGGAACACTACCCCTCGATCACCCGACTGGACGCGGTCAGTACGGCCGAGGCACTGGCCATGCTCGACCGCGGCCAGGCCGACGCCGCAGTGCTGCCCTTGATCGCCGCGCGCTACATGATCGCGCGACAATACCGCGAGCGGCTGCGCATCAGCGTGGCGCTGCCGCTGGCCCCGGTCCATTTCGCCTTCGCCGTATCACCGCAGGCTCAGGTGCTGCAATCGATCCTCGACAGTGCCCTGCAGGACATTCCTCCGCCGCACATGAGCGAGCTGACACGCCACTGGCGCACTGAAATGATCGTCACCGACGGCCTTTGGCAGCGCTACCGCTGGGCGATCATGCAGGGATTTGCCGCAGCTTTGCTCCTGCTGTTGCTGGCGTTGGGCTGGGTCAGCTACCTCAAGCGCCTGATCCGCCAGCGCGTGGATGCCGAGCGTGCGTTGACCACCCAACTGGAGGTCATGCGGGTGATGATCGACGGCACGCCCCATCCGATCTACATACGCGATCGCCAGGCGCGTCTGATCAACTGCAACACCGGCTACCTGCAGGCCCTGGGCGTCACCCGCGAGGCCATACTGAACAAGCCGCTGGCCGGCTATGGGTTGCTTCAGGAGGCCCATGCACAGGTTGCACAGGACATATACATGCAGGTCATGGAGCGCGGCGAACCGGTGGTCGAGGACCGCACGCTGACGCTGCAATCAGGTGAGGTGCTGATCATCCACCACTGGATGTTGCCTTACCGCGGTGTCGACGGCCGCATACAGGGCCTGATCGCCGGGTGGGTCGATATCACCGAACGTCAGCGCCTTTGCGAAGCCTATCGCGAAGCCCAGGCCCAGGCCGAAGCAGCCAACCAGGCCAAGACCACTTTTCTGGCAACCATGAGCCACGAGATCCGGACGCCGATGAACGCCGTGCTGGGCATGCTCGAACTGGCCCTGAAGAAAGCCGAGCAGGGCATGCTCGACAAGCCGGCCCTGGAAGTCGCCTCGCAATCGGCCAACGGTCTGCTCGCGCTGATCGGCGACATTCTCGACGTCACCCGCATCGAAGCCGGGCGGCTGGAACTGCTGGCCGCGCCCTGCCAGTTGGGACAACTGGCAGGGGATACCGTCGGCCTGTTCCAGGCCCAGGCCCGGGAGAAACACTTGCGGCTCAAGCTCGACATGCTGGGTGCACCTGATACCTGGCTCAGCGTCGATCCGGTGCGCTTCAAGCAGATCATCGCCAACCTGCTCAGCAATGCGATCAAGTTCACCCGCGAGGGACAGGTCACGGTGAGCCTCGGCGTCTGGCCGCAGACCCACGGCGCGCGGGTCGAATTGAGCGTGGAAGACAGCGGTCAAGGCATCGCTCAGGCCGATCTGGCTCGCCTGGGCGCTCCTTATCGGCAGGCTGCCGGCGGCCGTGGCAGCCGTGTCGGCGCCGGGCTGGGCCTGAGCATCTGCCGTAGCCTGGCGGCGCTGATGAAAGGCCGATTGGAACTGCACAGCGTGCTCGGCTGTGGCACTCGGGTCCAGGTACAGTTCGACGCGGTACCCCGCGCCATCGCCCCGCAGCAGATCGCACGCGAGACGTCGCGCAGCAACTTGCCGGCGCTGCAGGTGCTGGTGGTCGATGATTACCCGGCCAACCGATTGCTGCTGGAGCGTCAGCTGACTTTTCTCGGTCATCGTGTAACGGTCGCCGAACACGGCGCCGCCGGCCTGCGCGCTTGGTTGCGGGGTGCCTACGACGTGGTGATCAGCGATTGCAACATGCCCGGTATCAATGGCTATCAGCTGGTCAAGGCCGTGCGCGAGCACGAGCGCCGGAAGAAACTTGAGCCGTGTCTGTTCCTCGGCTGCACGGCGAACGCGCAGATACGCGAGCGCCTGCGCTGTCTCCAGCAAGGCATGGACGACTGCCTGTTCAAGCCATTGAGTCTGGAAAGTCTGGCACTGCATCTGGATCCACATCGCGCACGCCGCAGGGTCGAGACAGAAGATGATGAGGTGGACCTCGGCAGCCTCGATCAACTGACCGGCGGCGATGCAAGTTCCCTGCGGCGCCTGCTCGATGATCTGGCCGAGAGTAACCTGCAAGACCTCAAGCGCCTGCATTCGTTGGCGCAACCCTACGCCATCGGCGAGGTGGCGGAACTGGTGCACCGAATCAAGGGCGGCGCCCGCATCGTCCGCGCTCGACGGCTGCTGGCGGCCTGCGAAGCACTGGAACAGGCCTGCACGGCTCACCCTTCGGCCGAACGGATGCGTCGCGGGGTCGAGGATCTGGCGGCTGCCATGGTCAGCCTGGACGACTATCTGAAACGGCACGAAAGATCCGGCAAGGCGTAGGAATTTTCCAGTGCGTATTGGGAATTTGCCTGCATCCCGCGGCTGGCACGGAGTTGAACATAGGCATGAAGAAACAGGGGCATGAGGTAACAGGGGAAGTGATCGTGTCAGATATCAAGCCAACGGTGTTACTGGTCGAAAGTCATGGGTTTCAGCGTGCGATCGCCGTGCGGATGCTCAATCAGCTGGGTTGCAGTTGCGTGTATCAGGCGCAGACCAGCGAGCAGGCGGTGCAGTTGCTGCGCGAGCACCAGCCCATCGACGTGCTGGTGTGCAACGTCGATGTACTGGGGGTGGGTGCCTTGCGCATTATCCAGGAGGCGGTCACCCGCAAGCGCGTGCGCGCGGTGCTGATAGGTGGCGGACTCGATCCGGAGGTGCGCACCGGGCTGTACCAGTGGGTGTCGATGCTGGGTGTTGAGTACCTGGTGGATGCCGGCAGCCCGTTGGACTTTGATCGGTTGCAACGTTTCTTCGCGGCGTTGAACACGCCACGCGAGGCGGTCCTGGCAACACCGTCGACGGTGCGCATCAGCCGTGCCGAGGTGCAGGCGGGGATCGCCAGCGGCCAGTTCGACATCTGCTTTCTGCCGCGTTGCACGGTTGCCGACGGGCGTATTCGCAGTGTCGACGCGCAGTTGAGCTGGCGGCACCCGCGGCACGGCCCGCTGGCCATGCCGCAGTTCTGCCCGGCGGTGGAGCGGGCAGGGCTGGGCAATGCGCTGCTGTTGTACATGGCCGAGCAGGCGGTAGAGGTTCAGCATCAGCTTGCCGATGCCGGTCTGCAGGTGGGGTTGAGTCTGGGCATGCGACTCGAGCAGCTGGGTCATCCACCGCTGATGAACGAGTTGCTCGGCATACTGCGCGGACATTTGACGGGCAAGCATCGCGTGGCACTGGAGCTCAGCCATGTCGGGCTGGCGCGGCCCAAGGCCGAATACCTGGAAACTCTGCTGCGAGTTCGGCTCATGGGTTGCGACCTGGGCATGCAGGGCTTCGGCTTCGGTGGGGCGTCGCTGCAGCGCCTGTGTCAGTGGCCGATCAATCAGTTGCGTCTGGCTGCACCGTTTCTGCTCGAAGCGCCGCATCAGTCGCGCCACTTGGCTGTGGTCCAGCACATGTCGGTCGCCGCGCGTACCTTGGGCATCGAACTGACGGTGACTGGCGTGCAGAGCGCGGTGCACCATCTGCTGCTATACGACCTTGGCTGCCTGCGCGGCCAGGGCGACTATTTCGCCGCACCCCTGACCGCCGCCACACTGCAGCAGCGCCTCCAGCAACCCAGGACGCTGCAACCCATACGCCGCGAGTAGCTGCGCCCGGACGCATCACGCGCCTCGCCGGCCCTGCAGCAGCGGCGCGAGCCGCGTCCGGGTTTGTGGCGTTCTTTCAGGCGTACCGCATCCACCGCCGACGCGGCTTGCGCCGCTGCTACAGGGGATCGCGGTCTTTGTAGCAGCGGCGCGAGCCGCGTCCGGGTTTGTGGCGTGCTTTCAGGCATACCGCGTTCACCGCCGACGCGCCTTGCGCCGCTGCTACAGGGGATCGCGGTCTCTGTAGCAGCGGCGCGAGCCGCGTCCGGGTTTGTGGCGTGCGTTCAGGCGTACCGCCTCCACCGCCGACGCGGCTTGCGCC